>CAZJLX010000130.1:0-6847 GCA_964546545.1 uncultured Ignavibacteriaceae bacterium
CATAAGGAAAAGGGAAATGTCCGCAAAAAAATATTGATCCCCGATTCGGCGCATGGTACCAATCCGGCTTCGGTTTCTCTGGCCGGGTATGAGACGGTTCAGATTCAATCCAATGAAAAAGGAATCATCGCGCCGGAAACGGTCGCGGCCGCTATCGATAATGAAACAGCCGGTTTGATGTTAACCAATCCCAATACATTGGGATTATTCGAATCCAATATCACGCAGATCGCCAAAATCGTGCATGACCATGGGGCGCTTTTATATATGGATGGGGCCAATCTTAACGCCCAGTTGGGAATAGTCAAACCGGGTCAAATTGGCTTTGATATTCTGCATTTTAACCTGCATAAGACCTTTTCCACCCCGCATGGCGGCGGTGGTCCGGGCGCGGGCGGGGTAGCGGTGATAAAAGAATTGGGCAAATATCTGCCGGTGCCGATTGTCGCTGTCGATCCTGAAAAAAGCGATAAGCTGTTTCTCGATTTTGATCGGCCGCATTCTATAGGCAGTATTCATACCTTTTATGGTAACATGGCCAATGCCATCAGGGCTTATGCCTATATTCGTATGCTCGGTGCCAAAGGTCTGTATCGCGTATCGGAAAACGCGATTATCAATGCCAACTATTTGAAAATACTTTTGAAAGATGAATTCGATCTCGCCTATGATGAGATATGTCAGCATGAGTTTGTCCTCTCCTGCAACCGTCAAAAGAAAAAAGGCGCCCGGGCTCTTGATTTGGCCAAACGTCTTCTTGATTATGGTTACCATGCTCCGACTGTTTATTTCCCGCTGATTGTCTCCGAGGCCTTTATGATCGAACCGACCGAAACAGAAAGCCGTCAGACACTGGAATCTTTTGCCGAAACGATGATCGCCATTTCCAAAGAGGCCGAATCTAATCCCGAAATGCTGCATCATGCGCCCTACACAACACCGGTCAGACGTCTAAATGAAGTGAAAGCCGCCCGCGAATTGAACATCAAACATCCCGAATAATTGACAATTATCTTGCGCTTTGCCGCCGGGTTTGTTATTTAAGACTTCGGCGGATTTATGATAACCTTTGAGAATGTTGCCTTTTATTATCGATCAGATCGACCGGTTCTGAAAAATATTTCACTGCAGATAAATCAGGGCGAACAGGTTGCTCTGGTGGGGGGGAATGGTTCAGGTAAAACCACTCTGGCCCTGATGATCAACGGTATCCTCAAACCGACGTCAGGCAAAATAATGATCAACGGTTTAAACCCCGTCGATGAAAACAATCATAATAAGCTGAAGCAAAAAGTCGGGCTGGTTTTTCAAAATCCGGATAATCAATTGGTCTCTTCGACGGTTGAACGTGAAGTTGCCTTTTCACTGGAGAATTTAAATGTTCCGCGTAATGAGATGCAAAAACAAGTCGACAGGGAACTTGACTTTTTCGGTTTAATGGAACATTCCAAAAGATTGACATCGGAACTTTCCGGAGGGGAAAAACAACGTCTGGCGCTGGCTTCGGTTATGGTAACCGAACCGGATATTCTGATTCTCGATGAGCCGGGATCGTTTCTCGATGAATCGGGCAAACGGTTGCTTGACAGCGCGATTGAGAAACTTGTTCGGGACAAACCGGAATTGACCCTGATCAGGATTACGCAGTTCAGTCGAATAGCCGCCAAATACGAACGGATGATAGTTATCAATGAGGGACAGGTTTTTCTTGATGACGCACCGGCTCTGATTTTTTCCGACAATCTGGTGCGTCAGCAGACTGGAATCGGGCGACCCTTTGAGTTTTGGATTAAAGACTGGAATGTTAATCATCCAATATCCGATGAATTTATTGAAAAACCAAACCGAGCCAAACCGGATAAAACCATAGCGCTTCACTCACTCTCATTTGGCTATGGAGACAAGAGTGACAAAAAGGTCATCAGGGATATATCTCTCACGATAGATAACGGATCCATCTATGGTTTGCTTGGCCCGTCAGGTAGCGGCAAAACCACGCTGATTCAGATAATCGGCAGTTTATTGAAACCGCAGTCGGGGAAGATTGAATATGGTGGTTTTTTAGATAGCCCGGGTGAACTGGCGGTAGTTTTTCAGCAATCGGAACGGCAGTTTTTTCTTGAAACAGTGGATGACGAAATCCGTTTCGGCGCCGAGAATTTATCTCTTCCCGATATCGGCAGTATCGCCGATAACTGTTATGATCTGATAGGACTGGAAAAAAACCTGTACTCTAATCGTAATCCGTTTAATCTTTCGGGTGGCGAAAAACGTCGGCTCGCTTTCGGTACTATTTTATCCCTTCGACCCTCATTTATATTTTTTGACGAACCGACCTGCTCACTTGATCATGATGGGATTTTTCGTTTTAAACGGATGGTTACCAAATTAAAAGAGGAAAAGGTCGGTATTGTTATCGTCTCTCACTTTGGGGATATAATATTTGACCTGTGCGATAAGATAATATCTTTGAAAGAAGGTCGGATCGATTATTCGGGAGATGCATCTCAGTTTTTCTCGGAAATGAATTATACCGATTATTTATCGATTCCCGAACCGATTTCTTATCAATTAAAACGATTCGATGAGATTCGTTATTTAACCGCCCGGGAACTACTGAATAATATCTAATATTTATCTAAATTGTTTACAATATCTTATGCACATCCTTTCATAATTTACTTTAACTGCGTATTAATCGCTTGACCCTCGGCGGATAATCATTATTATCTTAAAAAATAACCTTTTAAGTCCGTCCGGCGAGGCGGATAAAGGATGTGATGAAACTTATTTTTACCGCAAATCAAAATATATTCTCGATAAAAAGAAATTTAATAATTTTCTGTAAGACTGACTCCGAAGGGAGGAAAATTGCCCAAAGCAAAAAGCGAAATACTGCTAAATGAAAAAGGTGTCGCCCGCGCCCTGACTCGAATTGCGCATGAAATTCTGGAGCACAACAGCGGTGCCGAATCATTGGTCCTGGTTGGAATTCTAACCCGAGGGGCCGATTTGGCGCGAAGAATCGCCGCCAAAATTAAGGATATTGAGGGCATTGAGGTAAAAGTCGGTTTTCTCGATATCAATCTTTATCGGGATGATGTTCATTCCAAATTGGACCAACCGGTAATACAGCGAACCGAAATACTCTTTGATATAGTCGATCGTAATGTCATCCTGGTCGATGATGTTCTTTTTACCGGTCGGACTATCCGCGCCGCATTGGATGCTCTGGTCGACTTTGGCCGCCCAAGCTCTATTCAACTCGCGGTCCTGATTGACCGGGGACATCGCGAACTGCCGATTCGACCCGATTATGTCGGCAAAAATATCCCGACCAATAAAGATGACCGGGTCTATGTGCGGATCAGCGAAGTTGACAACAACGAGGATATTGTCTTCTGTGAAAAAGCGGCCGGCAAACAGGCGGGGAGCAAAAAGAAAAGTCCGGTACGTTCGGGAAAAAGCGGAGGGGATAAAAAATGAAATTAAAATCCCGGCATCTAATAGGTCTTGAAGGTGTTACCGCCGAGGAAATAAGACTTATTCTGGATACCTCCGAGACTTTTCGCGAAATTATCGAGCGGCCGATAAAAAAGGTCCCTACTCTTCGCGGCGTAACCGTTTTGAATCTATTTTACGAGCCCTCAACCCGGACCAAAATATCATTTGAGCTGGCCGAAAAAAGACTCTCGGCCGATACGATCAGTTTCTCCAAATCGACTTCATCGGTTAAAAAAGGGGAAACCTTAAAAGATACCGTCCGCAATATTGAAGCCTTGAAAATCCATATGATTGTCGTCAGGCATTCTTCATCAGGCGTCCCCTATTTCCTGACCCAGTGCACCGGTTCCAACATCATAAATGCCGGCGACGGCGGGCATGAACATCCGACCCAGGCGCTACTGGATATGTTTACGATGCGTCGAAAATATGGTAAAATAAAAGGTCTGCGAGTAGTGCTGGTCGGCGATATCATGCACTCGCGAGTCGTTCGCTCCAATATCTGGGGCCTGAAAACAATGGGGGCTTCGGTAGCCGTCTGCGGTCCGTCGACCCTGCTGCCGTACGAGGTCGAAAAATTCGGCGTCGATGTTTACACCAATCTGGAGGAAGCGATTGACGGTGCCGATGTGGTTAATATTATGCGCATCCAATTGGAGCGCCAGCAGGCCGGGCTTTTTCCTTCACAACGGGAATATACCAACCTTTTCGGGATGACCAAAGATCGACTGAAACTGTTAAATAAAAATTTTACAATTATGCATCCGGGACCTATGAATCGCGGAGTCGAGATAACCTCCGAAGTGGCCGACAGCAAATCTTCGGTAATCTTGGAACAGGTGACCAACGGACAGGCGGTCCGAATGGCGGTTCTGTATTTACTGTCCGGCCGAAAGGAGGAGGAGGTCTAAATGGCAAAAAATAAATATGATTTGATAATAAAAGGTGGCCGAGTTATTGACCCGGCGTTTGGCTTCGGAAAGCTGGCCGATGTTTTTATCAAGGACGGCAGGATTGGCAAAATCTCCACCAAAACAACCGCAAAGGAATTAAGTTCGGTCGACAAAGAAAATATTCTGGATGTCGAGGGGAAAATAGTCACTCCCGGACTTATCGATATGCATGTGCATCTGCGTGAGCCGGGACGAGAGGACAAAGAGACGATAATAACCGGATGTCAGGCCGCTGCCGCCGGTGGATTTACTTCAATCTGCTGTATGCCCAACACCTCTCCGGCGATTGATAATCAGGAGACCGTCAAATTTGTTCTGTCGCGCGCCGAAAAGGCGGATGCCCGGGTTTATGTTGTTGGTGCCGTTACCAAGGAACTGAAGGGTAAGGAACTGGCCGAAATCGGCGATCTGGTCAAAACCGGGGCAGTTGCTATTTCCGATGATGGCAATTATCTTCAGAATCCTCAATTGATGCGCCGGGCATTGGAATATGCCCGCATGTTTGACATTCCGATTATTACTCATGCCGAGGATGAATTTTTGTGCGCCGATGGAATAATGAACGAGTCATATGAAGGTTCGCGATTCGGCCTGAAAGGTCGTCCCGCCGTCGGCGAGGTAATAGCCGTCCTGCGTGATATTCATCTCTGCCGTTTTACCGGGGGGCGATTGCATGTCGCCCATGTCTCCACTGCCGGAGCGGTCGAGTCGATTCGCTGGGCCAAAAGAGAGGGAATCAATATTACCGCCGAAGCGGCTCCGCATCATTTCTCTTTGACCGATGATGAAATAGGCAAGGAATTTAACACCAACCTGCGGGTTAATCCGCCGTTACGGACCAAAAAGGATGTTGAAGCGATTATCGAGGCGCTGGTTGACGGGACGATTGATTGTATCGCCACCGATCATGCACCGCATTCGGAAGAAGAAAAAGATGTTGAATTCGATCAGGCCCCGCCCGGTATGATAGGATTGGAAACATCACTCGGTCTGGTCAAAACCAGACTGATCGATAAAGGTTATCTGTCGTGGGCCGATGCCATTCGTAAAATGAGTTATAATCCGGCCCGGATTCTCGGTTTGCCAGGCGGCACATTACAGGACGATGCCCCGGCCGATATTACCATCATTGATCCGGATAAAAAATGGACGGTCAACAAGGAAAAATTCCGTTCGAAATCTAAAAATTCTCCCTTTATAGGCAAAAAATTATCGGGCAAAGTGGCCTTCACCATATTAGGCGGAAAGGTGGTCTACCGGGATAATTAATTATTTAAATTTTTGCCGAATACGAAGCCGATTCGTATAATAAATGTTGTAAATATTTGGGAGTACGGAATGAGATTTGTTCTGCCGCTGCTTATAATTGTTTTTTTATTTAATCCTGATCTTTATGCTGAGGACCCGGAGACATTTTCGCAGGCGCAGGCCTTGTCGAGAGATACCAACAAACCGATTCTGCTTGAGTTTTTTCGCAAAGATTGCGAATACTGCCAGAAAGCTGCTGACGAGGCCGAGCGGCTCGGGATTGTAAAAAACGCTCTGCAGACTGTTGTACATCTCTCTCTGAATGTCCGCGAAGACAAGGGGCGAGCCTTGTCGGAAAATTATTTTGTCGGTAACACTTTTCCGGTATTTATCCTGACCAACAGCGAAGGTGAGATTATCAAACGCTGGGTCGGCTATAACGGTGCGCCTCATTTTGTGCGAACACTTCAGGATGCTTTAAAAGATTTAACGACTGTCAAACAGCGCCTTGCCAGATATAAGAATAGCAAAAACTATCAGGATGCTTTTTTTCTGGCCGAATTTTATGCCGATACGAGAGAATATCTGAAAGCGATAGATTATTATCGGGAGGCCGAATCTTTCGGACAAAACAGATTCACCGACTTTAAATTTAACATTTTTCAGAATTATTCAAATGCGGCCTGGAATTATGTCATTCCATTTGAAGATATCCTGCCCGCCGCCGATGATGTTCTCACTTCCAATCGACAGGATAAGACCAACCTTATCAAGATGATCCGCATATTGGCTAACGTCGCCTGCAAATTAGGCAAAACTGATAAAATAGATAAATATCTTTTGGCCGGACTGGAATTAACATCCGTCTCGAAAAATAGCAGGATCAATAAATATCACCGCGAGCTTTTAATAGATAAGACTCTTCATGTTGACAATGACACCGCCGAATCAATGTCGATGAAAAAGGCTGATCTGGGCGAAGACTGGCAAACCAATCCTGACAAATTTTACAAATTCTCGGAATACTGTCTGCAGCGCCGGGCCAATCTTGAGGAGGCCCGGCAATTGGCTTTGAAAGCCTCCAAAATGGCCCATGACGGACCCTTTAAAGGAAAAATTGTCAAGACTCTAGCCGACATTTA
>CAZJLX010000131.1:0-6829 GCA_964546545.1 uncultured Ignavibacteriaceae bacterium
CGCTCTCTATTTCCGGCCCGATTCAACCGCTTTTGACTCGATTCGCGGCACCGCTGTCCTGCTTCATCATGGCGACAGTGACCGCACATTTTTAATGTCATATATTAGACCTCTTCTCGACAGCGGCCTGGCGGTGTTGATTTACGACCAGCGCGCCTGCGGTTTCAGTCCCGGTTCATATCATTATGCCGGTTTATATGAAGCGGAAGATTTGGTGCAGGTCATTGTTTATCTGAATCTTCATGATTTGCTGATTCATCCGTTAATAGTCGCCGGTTTTGAAATCGGCGCCGATGCGGCTATTTATGCCTCGCAGAAAGAGCCAAGGATCGACTATATTGTCGCCGTCGAACCGTATTTAACGACCGACCGCTGGATAAACAATTTAAAAAAGAGCTATGGCGCCCTGACAATACCATTTTATAAAATGATTTATTACTGGTGGTATCAAAAACGGACCAATTTCCAGTATGACAGAACCTTTACCGAAGATATAAAACCGGTCGGCGATAAAACTCTCCTGATTATGAGCCAATCCGGCCTGGATTCAGAGGAAGCGCAAAAACTGAAGGAAGTTTCAGGTGAAAAATTGGCAACATCAGTCCGTCCCGAGCAATTTGAAACGATTGAAAAAATGGTGCTAACCTCAATATATTCGCAGCTAAAATAGGCTGTTTTAAAAGCCCATACTGATATCTATCGAAAAATCGGATGTATTATAATCCGAAAGCTGCCATGTGATCATCAGTTTCAAATTCAACGGCGGCAGACGACCGATCCCAAATCCTATTTCCCGATAAGGGCGCTCGGCCGTTATAGTCAAATCGTCGCCCGGTTGGGTAGTATGATTTTTAAACTCGGTCCAGAAAATTCCACCATAAACCAAGAGCGAAAAAGGTATTTTTTTAATCAGCGGCAGACGTGACATCCGGAACAGATATGTCCCGAAATTATGCGTCATATATATGGCCCCGGCTCGATTACCGACAAATGATTGCTCGCCCATCGTCTTAAAATTCTCACCAAAAATCACCCCCTCACCACCATAATCGACCACAAAATATCTCTGCGGCGGAAGAGTTCCATCCGAGCCGCCGGCATACAAAAAGAGCGAATTACGACCCAATCCGAGCAAATTCATCCGATGATTTAACGACAGCGAATAACGCCGGAAATCAAAATCATTGTCGATAAAATCGGGATTGGCGTACTCGATACCGGCCTTTAAAATCGTAAAGGGTGGCGAAGATATCGGAGAAATTTCATTTTTATTTTTTATCAATCGACGACTGTCCCATTCAAATTCAGCCGACAGAGAACGTAAATTTCCCCCATTTATCTGCGGATTGACCCGATGAAAATCATGGTTGTTGAATATTCCGTAATCGGTCGAATTATATTCCGTCCACTGACGAACATCCCGATAACTCAATGAAAGTTGTGTTTTGTTCAGAAGTTTGGATTGCAGATGGAGACTGTAACCCTCCTCACGAAAATAATCAAGCTGATCGACCTTAAATAAAAGCGACATAAAGGTCGGATTAAAGTCATTTCTGGTCATTATCATTTCGCGATGAGCTATTTTATTAAAATACTCGCCGCCCACTTTAAGTCGTAAACTCTTAATTAGAGCGTAGTCGGTGCGGTAATTATGTTCCCAGAATTTTCGATCGATAGCGTAACCCGAGCCGATATTAATATCCAGTCGCGGCAGAATTTTCTTTTTCTCAAAGCCGACACCAAGATAAGCTCCCTCCACCCGATTAAAATGAAAAAAATCATAATTGCCGGTTGTCAAAGCCATTAAGCCGAGCGAACCAAGCAAAGCCTTTTTCCAGATTGGTTTGGGGGCATTTTCCACCGAATCGATTCGTTGATAACCGCGAATCTCTTCGGCCGTTAACGGAATTGTTTGCTTTTTCAGCCAGCTGGTCGAATCAACATCGTCGGCGTCCTCGGCTACTTCAATCGCGAATTCATCAAAAGTCCCTTTCGGGTGACCCTCATTAAATTTGTAATTATAGATCGCAGCGACATAATCTATATCCAGAACGGGAATTCCGGGAATAGGTATATTTATAATTCCCCTGGCCGACTGCTCGATTGGCATCCAGAAGCTGTTTTCGAATTCGGTAAAATTCTGGTGAAATTTCAGATTATCGATATAGGGTATTTTTAATGCATCATTAAATCCAATATTTACGCCGGCCACCTCAAAAGTCGAATCGGCAATATCGATTATTCCGACAAAAAGCGGCTTGATATCCGATTTCGGTTCAAATTCCAGCCGAAAAACAGCCTTCGAATCGATATAAATCGTATCGAGAAGATAATAATTGTAATAATCGAGCGCATCTTTGGCTGTCGGAGAGACTACCGAATATTCATTCATATCTATCCGATTCTGATTCAGATTTAATATGCCGCCAACTGCAACCAGTACATCTTCCCCCTCAAGATTGGCCGACTGCTTGCGGGCAGTGATAATTTCCTTATATGTATCCGGTTTCTGCCAGTAGTATGTTTGTTGTGCCTCGGCGATAAGAAGAATATCCGAACTGTCATCTTTGGTTGTATCTCGAAGAACCATTTTGGTGTAGGCCTCAAATGTATAATCATTGATTTTGGCCAGAATTTCCTCTTTGCGCCGAATCGCCTCGATAATTATCTTTTGTGCCGGATCATAGGCCCGCTCATAAACCCGGATTGGCTTTAATTCCAGAGTCGACGGGTGCAGCCGGATATCGAGATTTATCGTCGAATCAAAAGATGGTACCTCTATAACGACTTTCTCGGAAAAATGAGCGATATGAGAAAATTTAAGCTGATAGCTCCCCGGCATAAGCCGCAGACGATAATAGCCATCATCATTGCAAATTATCGAACGGCCGCTATTCTCAACCCGCACTGAAGCTCGCCCGACCGGTTCGCCGGAGTCGTAATCGACCACTCTTCCCTCGATTATTCCGGCGTTGGCCGATGTTATAAATGTAAAAGTAATCAGAAATAAAAAAAGAGCAGATAATTCTGTCCGGCTTCTCATAATATATCCTGCTTTTGAATTTATTTACAATTTTAATATTAGACTGTTAAAAGTCAAAGAAGTTTCAGGGAACAGGGAGTCCCTTTTTGCCTTCGGTCTGCCTATATTGACACTTTTGCCTGGATAAATAAAAACAGGCTCCCTTCCTGTTTGTAGTTCAGGCTTTAGCCTGTCTTTGTTTATTTTGCGAGTAGGATTGATTCCTGATGCCGCGATGAAAGATGTTTCAGATATATTAAAATTGTGATCGGCTAATCCTCGTACTCTCCTTGGTAAGTTTGAGAGCCTGCCGATCACTACAGCAACCCGCACATATACGTGGAAAGTTTCACATGCAGGAAAAGATAAGGAGTTTCCTTTTTGAATATCAGGCTGAAAAGTCAATTGGAGCAGACCGAAGGCGTAAGAGGCGCTCCCTGCGCCCTGCCAGCTAATAGAGCTTCTCCCTCTTCGCCAAAAAGGCATACAAGGCGCGGTCGAAGGGCAGCGAGGTGTCAATCAGGTGATAATCGATCCGGCTCTGCCGGCATTCCAGCGCGATAAGGTCTGAGAATTCTTGCGTCATACGGGCATAATGTTTTTTAATTTGCCAGGGCAAAGTGGTTATCTCTTCACCTGTCTCCAGATCCTTAAAAATTGCCTCACGCGGGAATGCAAAATCACGCTCGCGCGGATCGAGAATATGGAAAAGAATCACCTCATGATTTTTATGCCGGAAATGTTTCAACCCGGAAATAATCTTATCCGGCTCATCGAGCAGGTCGGAGAGGATAATTATCAAACCGCGACGGTTGATCCGCTCGGCCATCTGGTGCATCGCCGAGGAAATATCGGTCTTGTCCGACGGCGTCTGTTCGGCCAACTCCCTGAGTAAAACATGCAGATGTCCCGATTTCGAGCGGGGCGGAATATATCGGCGAATCGTGTCATCGAACGTCACCAGTCCGACCGCGTCCCGCTGCTTGAGCATCATAAACGACAGCGCCGCCGCCAGCGTCGCGGCATATTCATGTTTGACCGTGCCGCCGGAGCTGTACGACATCGAGGCCGAGCAGTCGAGCAGAAGATAACCTTTCAGATTGGTCTCTTCTTCATATTGCTTGATATAAAACCGATCCGATTTGGCGTAAACTTTCCAGTCGATATCGCGAATATTATCCCCCGGCATATATTGCCGATGTTCGGCGAACTCGACCGAGAAACCATGATAGGGCGATTTATGCAGCCCGGCGATAAACCCCTCGACCACCATCCGGGCTTTCAACTCCATCCCCTTCAGTTTCCCAACCACCTCGGGATCCAGATATTTTCTGTAATCTGTTCGTTGCATATTACACTCTATTATATATTATACTCGTCAATCATAACAGTAGTCAGGTCTTGCGTCCCGATTTATCGGGAGGTGTGACCTGACAGCGATTATCTCACGGCAATTTCCAAAATCTATATTCAACAATATATAAATTATACCACCAAATCATAACAACTGTTTATACAGTTTTATCGTCTCTTTGGCGCATCGGCTCCATCTGAAAGTTCGGGCAAGCCTTTCCGCTTCATCCAGAGTCGAAGATTCGACTTTCAATGATCGCTTTATTCCTTCGGCAATCGAATCAACATCAAACGGATCAACTTCAATCGCATAACCTTGCGCTATTTCAGGAGCAGCTCCAATGTTACCGATAACAACCGGCGCACGACAAGACATCGCCTCTAGTATCGGCAGGCCAAAACCTTCATAGAAGGTCGGAAAAAGAAAGGCTGAAGCGTTTGAATACAAAACCGGCAAAGCCGAATCAGGCAGATGCCCCGGCAATTGAATTCTATTTTCAAGCTTTAATTCTTTTATGGTCGATAAAATTTCTTCTTTTCCATGACTCAACCCACCAGCAAGAATTAATTTGTACTGCTCGGTCAAACCGGAGATACTATATGCCTTAATTATATTTATCAGATTTTTTCTGACTGACACCGCCCCGATGAACAGAAGATAATCGCCTGAGATTTTCAGACTCTCGAGTATTTTATTATCCTGCTCTTTGTCAATCTCCTTTCGAAAAAACATCTTATCGACACCCGGATAAGCGACATAAATATTCTCTTCCGGATAATTCAACAGTTCAACAATATCATTTTTTGTCGACTGACTGATTGTTAAAATAGCGTCCGCTTTACGTGCGACAATTTTATAATCGTTCCACTTTTTATCACGGAAAGTTTTTGGTGAAAAAGCTTCATATTGAAATTGCTCTTTAAATATTGCCAGATCATATATAGTGGCAATTTTTTTAACTTTGTCCCAGCTTATCATATTCGAACCGGTACAGTGAACAATATTATAATCTTTTTTAAACGGCAGAATATTACCCAGATGCCATTTGGCCGTAATCCCTGATGGCAAAAATCTAAGATTCCGATTTTTGAATCGGGAGAGTTTATATAGAAGTTGAAGATAAAAATCGTTTTGAAATTCTTCGTTATCGAGCAGAGCCTTAATCAAGTTAGTCGTATATCGGGCAATCCCGGTCGGCCGGTCATTGCAAAACGAAGAGCACTCAAGTCCGATTTTGATCATAATTGGCGACATTCCGCGCCATCATACATTATATATAATGATACGCTTACCCCCCTCACCCTCTCGCCTTCACCGTCTCTAACAGCTTGCCGACAATCGTCTCGGTGTCGACACCGTCCGCTTCGGCATTAAACGAGGTGACAATCCGATGCCGCAGAACCGGATAAGCCGCAAAACGGACATCCTCCGGGCCGGGTGTCGGACGACCATCTAAGATCGCGCGGGTTTTGGCCGCCAGAATCATATATTGTGAAGCACGAGGTCCCACTCCCCACGACACCCAATTTTTGATAAAGTCAAGCGCGTCATCATTATCGGGACGAGTCGAGCGAGCGATATCAACCGCATACTGAATCAGATGATCGGAGACCGGCACTCGTCTGACCAGCCTTTGGAGGTCAATTATATCTTTGCCGCTTAATATCTTATCCAATTTATAATCAAGTGTAACCGTTGTCGTTCTGACAATTTCCTGCTCCTCCTCCGACGACGGATAATCCACATTAATATGGAACATAAATCGATCCAACTGCGCCTCCGGGAGCGGATAGGTTCCCTCCTGCTCAATCGGATTTTGAGTCGCCAGCACAAAAAATGGTTCATCAAGTTTGAATGTCTGTCCGGCCGAGGTCACCTCATGTTCCTGCATCGCCTGAAGAAGCGCCGCCTGCGTTTTTGGCGGAGTCCGGTTAATTTCATCTGCCAAAATGACATTCGCAAATATCGGGCCCTTGACAAATTTGAATTCCCGCTTGCGACTGGCCTGATCTTCCTCGATAATCTCGGTCCCGGTAATATCCGAGGGCATCAAATCGGGCGTAAACTGAATCCTGTTAAAGTCAAGATCGAGAATATTGGCTAAAGTAGAGATTAATAATGTCTTGGCCAAACCCGGCACACCCACCAAAAGACAATGACCGGAGGATAAAAAGGCGATAAGAAGCTGTTCGATAACTTTATCCTGCCCGATTATAACTTTTCCGATTTCAGTCCGAATCTTTCTATAAGCCTCATTAAGTTGCTCCACTGCTTTAAGATCATCCATATTTTCAGTCATAAAACTTCCTCCGTCGGCCGAAGCCGAATATTTCAATACAATATCCTATTATTCAGTCTTTTTTATTATACAACGCAGAATCTGCCTAAGTTGCGCTATATTAGTAAGTTGTGGAAATCTGTCCAATTCTAGCATCACATTATGCACTTAATAA
>CAZJLX010000132.1:0-6813 GCA_964546545.1 uncultured Ignavibacteriaceae bacterium
TTGTATCCCTATTTCAGACAGTATCAGTTTTAATGGTTCGTAGCCGCTTTTAAGTATTTCCAGAACCCGTTCGTCCGGCGTTAGATAAACCATATCCTTGCCGGGATTATCATCAACTTTTATAACACCATTGTAGGAATCATACTTGAAGCCATCCATATCGGATATGACCTGAATAGCCGCGCAGAGTCGTCCGTTTGTGTCTTTTACGCCCACAATCTCATCAGATGATTTCTCCGGCTTTCCCTCTATCCGGAGACTTGATAGCTGGGCCTTTGTAATCGGACAAATTAGAAGTAATATAAAACAGATAAAAAATAGTTTACTACGCATAGCTTTTTTCTTCATTCAAAAATACTCTATAATAATAAATCTGACATTGGCCTGATATTGCCTTATTAAACTGTCCAGCTATTTTAGTCAGATAAGATAATTTCTTTGTCATCCGTTGTCAACATACTCAACCGACGATTTTCATAACTTTTTGCCCATGACCGTACCAAGAATAACCTGATAATAAACCCGCGGCCAAGTCAATGGTTGAATTTGCTGATAAAATCGGATTAAACGTACCATTTCTCTTTACTGCCAAAAACGGCTATATTAATGAATTATGCCTGTTAGGCTCTTGACATACTGATATTGATTTAGTACCGTCGTTGCTGAGATAGGCAATTTATTGGGTTTGTTTATTTGGAGCAGCTATGCCGAATTCTTCAAAACTCAAGACCAAGACCACTTTCGATTATCTCCCTTTTGATGAAAAGCATTATAAGGAATTCAAACGCAAGAATATCATACGCTTGCTGTTAACCTATCTGACGCCATTAATTATACTGGTTATATATTTTTTCTATCAGTACGATACGATGATCTCCGACAGCCAGCACCTTCATCTTAAGGCCACCGCCGAAAATCAATCGAACACATTCGATCTTTTCATTACGGAACGTATTGTCAACCTGTCAAATTTAATAAATGATCCCAGATTCCATATTCCACCAACCACCGAAGATATGCAAATTTATCTGGCCAGACTCAGGCAAAACAGCCAGGCCTTTACTGATATCGGCTATTTTGATTCTTCGGGAGTCCAGATTGCCTACTCCGGTCCTTTTCCTTCTCTTGAACAACAGGATTACAGTACGGAATCGTGGTACATCGATCTTAGAAATAAAGACGGCAACTTTATCATAACCGATATTTATCTCGGCCTGCGCAATAAACCTCACTTTACGATTGCCATAAAAAGAACGATTGAGAATCAGATTGTTGTCCTACGAACCTCTCTGGATCCTGAGAGAATGTACGAATATGTTACATCGCTCGAAGGCTCGCAGGAGATGTCGACATCGATTGTGAATCGGGAAGGGTTTTATCAACTGGTCAAATCACAGGTCGGGAAACCTTTGGAAGCCTCTTCTTTTAAACCGCCGAAAATGCCCGAATTAGGGGTTGAAAATATTAAAATAGGAAATTCATTATTTACCTATGCCTACTCCTGGCTAAAAACTGCCGATTGGGCCTTTATCGTCCAGAGAACTGCAGATGAGAATAGCGGTCTGTTGTCAGGCTATCGGCTTAAGATATTAAGCATATCATTGGCTCTTATCGGATTGATATCAATTGTGGTTTACTATCGGGCTGGGAAACTGGTCGAATTTCAAAAAGAAACCGACAGAACCCGCGCCCAATTGGAACATGCGGCCAAATTGGCTTCGGTAGGAGAATTGGCGGCGGGAATAGCGCATGAAATAAACAATCCGCTGGCCGTAATTAATGAAGAGGCGGGGCTGATGAAGGATCTTCTTTCAGCCGATTTCGGTGAGCCGCCGGAACCCAAAGATTTAATGCCATTTTTGAACAATATTCATGAATCGGTTTTTCGGTGCCGGGACGTAACTCGTAAGCTGTTGGGATTTGTCAGAAAAACTGAAATGGATATATCGCCTCATGATATCCATGAGATCATTGATAATGTCGTTAACGGAATTCTGGGCAAGGAATTGGAAGTATCGAATATAGAAATTATCAGAGAATATGATGGTGATATTCCGCAAATGCAGACTGATGCAAACCAGCTTCAGCAGGTACTGTTGAATATTCTCAATAACGCCATTGACGCCCTTGAGGATAATCCCGGTAAAATTTCCATTACGACCCGCCTGTCCAAAAAGGCAGTACAGGTCACTATTACCGACACCGGGATAGGTATGGCCGGAGAACAAATAGAAAAGATATTTATGCCTTTTTATTCGACCAAAGAAGTCGGTAAAGGGACCGGTCTCGGGCTTTCCGTCAGTTATGGAATTATAAAAAATATGGGCGGTAAAATTGAGGCGATAAGTACTCTCGGCAAAGGAAGTTCATTTATATTAACGTTGCCGTTAAACTGTAAATGCTGAGAATTAAAATTTTTAAATGATTTTTATTTGAAATATTGATTTATTTAAATACTGGAGAAATGATGGATGAAAAACGCGTCAAGGATCTGATGGTCCCGCTCGATAAATACGGGTTGGTTTCACAGGATGCGACTCTTTTAGAAGCGGTTATGGTTTTGCAGGAAGCTCAGAAAAAACGTGATCGCAGTCATCAGCCTTTTCGGGCGGTTCTTATCATCGATGACAATAAAAATGTTGTCGGAAAGCTCGGCGAGCTTGCCTTTCTAAAGGCTCTGGAACCGAAGCGTAATGTGTTGGGCGATGTCAATAAATTATCACGCGCCGGAGTAAGTGAACAGGTAATAACGACAGTTTTAAGCCATTATCAGTTTTTTCAGGATAAGTTATCTAACCTTTGTTTTCGTGCTCGCGATATTAAAGTAAAAGACGTCATGCATCCCATGACCGAAAGCATTGATGAAGACGAAACTTTATGTGAGGCTATTTCAAAAATTATTATGTGGGATACCTTATCGGCTTTGGTTACAAGAAAGGGTAAAATCATCGGTTTACTGCGGATTTCAGATATTTGCCAAGAAGTGGCCGAGCAGATGAAAGCGCTTTCATTGGAGAGTAATGAATAAAATCGGAGTCAAAAGATGCCCAGGATTTTACTTGTAGATGATGAAGAGCACTTCCGAAACTCAATCGTAAAGCGGCTGAATCTGCGTAATTATGAGACTATTGATGTCAATAATGGCGAAGATGCCATTAAGCTGGTTCGTAGTGACAGTGACATAGATATCGTCATTCTGGATCGCAAAATGCCGGGGATGGACGGTGAGGAAGTTCTCAAAGAAATCAGAAATTATCGACCGGCCCTTCAGGTCATCATGCTGACGGCTCATGCCAGTATGGAATCGGCTATGGAGACGGGACGTTTGGAGGCCTATTCCTATCTGGAAAAACCGTGCGATTTCGATGAACTTGTGAAGGTTATTGAGGCGGCTCGTCGGGATAAAGTCCATGTCATGGCTCGACATGAAATTCCTCATGTCGAGAAAGGTTCATTATGGAACTGGCTTAAAGGGACTCATAATTCACGTCCCGGAATAATTATACTTGGATTGTTGATTTTCGCCACTCTGGCCTTAATGCCCGCACCGAAACGAATGATGGATTTAATATCGACGCCCAAAACAGGCCAGGCATCGGATATAAATCAGGGGTATTCGGGATATATGCAGATGAAAGAGGGCGAAAATATTGCCAATTATTATGGTCATAAATATGGTCTGGAGGAAAAGAAAAAGGATGCCGACGGCAATAAAATTGTCATTGTCCTCAATCCTGATCAGGCAGCTTTAAGAGCGAAAGTAATGTTGGGTATTTTGATTGTGGCCGCTCTGTTCTGGGCAACCGGTGCAATTCCTGTCGGAATTACCGCTCTGCTTGTCGGTGTTTTTATGTATTTTCTTGGGATTCTTAAACCGGATGACATCGCTCAGGCATATTCCAAAGATGCGGTTATTTTTATATTCGGTGTTTTGGCCATGTCTGTCGCCATTGGCAAAACAGGGCTTGATCGTCGAATAGGGTTGCTGCTTTTGGGGCCTGCCCGGAATCTAAAGCTTCTATTATTTTTATTTTTGCCGATGTTGGGGATGGCCTGTTCCTTTGTTTCGGAACATGCCTTGATCGCGTTTATAATGCCTTTGTTCATGGTTGTTTATGCCTCGACCATTCGTGCCGCGGGTATCAAACAGGATAAGGCACTGGCGGTTATGTTTGTTTTATCGCTCTGTTTTGTGGCCAATTGCGGCGGACCAGGTTCACCGGCGGCCGGCGGCCGTAATGCTGTCATGATGGGTATTCTGGCCGATTATGGCATGGCCCCGACATTCGGTCAATGGGTGAAATATGGCCTGCCATTTGTTCCGGTTATGGCGTTAGTAATCGGTTTATACTTTTTTGTGATGTTCGGTAGAAAAATAAAAGTCAAATCTCTAAATGTTTCCTCAATCGTTAAACGATCCTCCGATAAAATCGGCCCCATGAATCAGAAGGAATATATCACGGCGGCCATATTGATCGGTTTGATTGCTCTATGGATAACGACCAGCAATATTTTCGGAATGGGGGGACCAGTTATTTTGGCGCTGGTCGCTCTGAATCTTCTTCGTGTCCTCCGCTGGCGTGATATGACCGGTATTCAATGGGAAGTAGTCGCTTTATATGCCAGCGCCTGTGCCCTTGGCAAAGGATTGGCGGTCACCGGAGCCGCTCTTTATCTCGCCGACAGTTTTGTCGGTATTCTTCCGGAATTTCTAAAAAGCGGTGCGGGCCTGACCATAGCCACCTCTCTGTTTACCGGAATAACCACCAATTTTATGAGTGATGGAGCAACCGTATCGGCAATCGGGCCAATCACTATTCCGATGGCGACCATTTCCGGGACTCATCCCTGGATGGTCGGTTTCGCCACCGCTTTTGCATCATCCTTTGCCCATATGCTTATCATCGGCACACCCAACAATGCCATCGCCTATGCCATGGCCAAAGATCCGTCGACCGGTGAACAACTAGTGACTTTGAGCGATTTCTTTAAGCATGGTTCGATTGTCCTTATTCTTTCATTTTTGGTTTTATGGTTTTGGGTCATATTGGGCTATTGGCGATATTTGGGATTTCAATAATTAAAAATAGAGGTATTAAATGTCCGGGAAAATTAAACTTTTAATAGTTGATGATGAGGTCAAATTCCTTGAGTCTATCGCCAGACGCCTTGAACTTCGGGATTTTGAGGTTACCAAAGCGACCAATGGCCAAGAGGCGATTGAGGCGACGCATAATGACAAATTCGACCTCGCTTTGCTCGATCTGAAGATGCCGGGCATGAATGGCAAGGAAGTTCTTGAGATAATAAAAAAAGAACACAAATTTCTCGAGGTGATCATCCTTACCGGTCATGGCTCGATGGATTCGGCCGTTGAATGTACAAAATTAGGTGCCTTTAGCTATCTCCCCAAACCGTACGAACTGGAAAAACTGATTGAAATACTTCAACAGGCCTATGAGCATCGCATGAAGAAAAAGTTTAGTTCGGATCAGGCTCGTATGGAAAAACTGGCCGAACTGGCTACCGGATCAAGCGCTCTGGGTATTCTTCGCGCCATGCGCGAAATGGATGACGATGAGAAATAAAATTGTTTTTATATTGCGGCATCTTTTTTAAGCAACGCTGTAAATGTCAATATATCAATGTGTTACGACTACGTGTCGGCGATGATCTGTTAATAATTTTTGTTTTTTTCCATAAATTAGGTCTTGTCGCAAGGTTGAAAAGGGTATGAAATTCGATAATGTCTATGAAGACAACAACCGGGCGAAATCATACGCCGAACTGGAATTCCCCGGCACCTATAATCTCGCCTATCGGGATATTCCCGAAATAATTACGAAATATGTCAATGGCAAAAAGGCACTTGATTTTGGGTGTGGCGCCGGGCGCTCCACGCGGTATTTAAAACAACTCGGATTTAATACAATCGGTCTTGATATCTCCAAAGATATGCTCAAACTGGCGCGGGAGCGCGATCCGAATGGTGAGTATTTTCTTATCAGAGACACTGATTTGAGTCGGCTTAAAGATAACTCTTATGATCTGGTATTTTCCGCCTTCACTTTTGATAATATCCCGACTGAAGATAAAAAGATCCAAAATTTGGGTGAGATCAGAAGGGTATTAAAAACGGGTGGAATTTTTATCAATCTTGTATCATCGCCGGAGATTTACATGCATGAATGGGCCTCATTCACGACCAAAGCTTTCCCGGAAAATCGTACTGCCAAAAGCGGTGATAAGGTTAAAATAATCATGACCGACGTATCTGACCGACGGCCGATCGAAGATATTATCTGGTTTGATGATGCCTATCGCAATATTTACGGATATGCCGAGTTTCGACTTCTGAAAGTTCATAAACCGTTGGGTAAAAAGAGCGAACCGCATGTCTGGATCAACGAAACCAAAATCGCCCCCTGGGTGATATATGTTTTGAGTAAATAAGGTTTATAAATCTTATCCAATATAATATAAGTCACGCTTTAATATTGTTTTTAGGGTAAACCATATTTATTTTCTGCCTGAAAACAAGTGCGCGAAATATTATGCATGAATTAGTCTATCTGAAAGATCTGGTAGTTATTCTTGCGGTGGCGATAATTGTTGTTTTCGCTTTCCACAGGCTTAGACTACCATCGATTGCCGGTCTTATTTTTTCCGGGCTTTTAGTTGGGC
The DNA here is from genome assembly GCA_964546545.1 of uncultured Ignavibacteriaceae bacterium. GTDB lineage: Bacteria > Zixibacteria > MSB-5A5 > GN15 > PGXB01 > CAZJLX01. The sequence continues at coordinate 6,685 of CAZJLX010000132.1, forward strand.
CTGAGGGTTTCAGACTCATCAATGACACTCATCAGGTGGAAGTTCTGGCCGAAATAGGCGTCGCACTGCTTCTTTTCGGTATCGGTTCGGAACTTCCGTTAAGCAAACTGCGACGCCTGTGGCGCCCGG
>CAZJLX010000133.1:0-6806 GCA_964546545.1 uncultured Ignavibacteriaceae bacterium
CCGGATAATGTGTCCCTGTGGAAATTATCGTAAACGGTAATAAAATTATCCTCAACCATATGTTTTATCAGCGTATTGGCGATAAATCCGGCCCCACCGGTAATAAAAATCTTTTTTCCCTTAATCATTTGAGTCCTCCAAATGCTGCGTTTAATTTTTCGACAACATACCTTTGTTCTTCAGAAGAAATTTGGGGATAGAGAGGTATGGCAATTGTCAACTTGTCGGCCAGTAAGGCTTGGGGAAAATCTTCATCTCTAATATTGTACTTGTTCTGATAATAATTCTGAATCGTGACGGCGTGCGTGCCCTGACGAGTCGAAACACCCATCTCTTCCAGATTTACCATCATTTGATTTCTTAGCTTATTTAATTTTTGCCAATTTTTTAAACTCGGCTCTTCGGGCGCAAAGAGACAGACATAAGATTGCCAGCCGTGCTTCATATTGTCGGGGCAAGCAGGCAATTTTAAAAATGTCGAATCGGCCAAAATCTCTTGATAATATTCCGCTCGTGCCTTCCGTTCTTTTTGAATCCAGGCTGCTTTTTCCATCTGAGTAACTCCCAGGGCACCCTGGATGTCGGTCATCCGATAATTGTAGCCGAGATAGTTGTATTCGGAAAGTAAAAAGGCTTCTTTTGAATTATGACGGGCATAATCCGACAGGGTGGCGCCATGATTGCGAAGAGCGCGCATTTTTTCGGCGAGATTATCATCGGCGGTGGTTAACATTCCGCCCTCACCGGTCGTAATTGCCTTTCGCGGATGAAAACTGAAACAACCAATATCGCCGAAAGTGCCGACATGGCTGTTTTTGTAAAAGGCGCCAAAACCGCAGGCGGCATCTTCAACTATTTTCAGATTATGTTTTTGTGCCAATTTCTGTATTTTATCCATTTCGGCCGGAAGTCCAAAAAGATGGACCGGAATAATAGCCCTGGTTCGGCTGCTGATTTTGTCCTCGATCCGATTTATGTCAATATTATAAGTCGCTAAATCGATATCGCAGAAAACCGGTTTGGCGCCGAGATGTTCAATCGCGTTGGCGGTTGCAATCCATGTAAAAGCCGGCACTATGACTTCATCGCCCGGTCCGATACCAAGTACCGCCAGCGCCAGATGCAGAGCGGTGGAACAAGAACTTACGGCCACGGCGTTTTTTGCCCCGGTAAAACGGCAGAACATCTCCTCGAACTGCTGCACAAAGCTTCCCTGCACGACCCAACCGCTTTTAAGCGGTTTTACAACATTTTCAAAATCGTCATTTTCAAAATATGTTTTTGCGATAGGTATTTTCATGTCACGGCTATTGTCAGTTTTTTGATTGGTCGGATTCAGTTTTATTACCCCCTGTGCAAATGTTGTTGTCTATTAATCAATCCCCTTCATTACTTTTCGCCGATATTGGTTTATTTCTACTTATATTTTTCAATGCTTAATGTCAACATTGATTTTTTGTAGACAAATAATGAAAAGGGTATAAGAAAACGGCTCCGATAAAGAAGGAGTCGTTTTATCCATATCCGGGCCGAACAACGTTTTAATTTCTCTTAAATTGACATCCAGTAACTGGTTTTAATCAATAATATATTTTGTGCGCCATCGGAAAACATCCGTTTGAAATCCCGTTTTAAATCGAGGTTGTTGACCGTATCGTCAACTTCCGGTCGTGTTCTGGTCCAGACCAGATAAAGAGTGCTGCCGGGGAGATATTCCCACCGGAGCAAAAACATCGAATTAAGCGAAGAATAGTTATAGTCATGGTTATAATCTGACAACGTGCCGGAATATGTATTATCTCCGAGATAATAACGATAATTCCGGTAGTCCAGTCCCGATACCAAACCCTCCGCTGAAAGCTGGAGAGAGAGGTTGCGGTTCAGAACCAGGCTGGCTGAAGCATGAAGATAAATTTGATCCCGGTCAAGTTCGCCAAAAACGGGCAGTGTATCATAAATGGAAGTAATCGGGTTGGTTGCCCCATCATTTTCCACCCAACGCAGGACCCCTCGATTCTGTACGAAGTTGCATCCAGCATTGAATTCCATATTGCCTTGGGGACGATATTCAAGACCGACATAATTGGCCCACCAGGTACCGTTGCGATCTGTGCCGCCACCGGGATTCCAATTAAATGATAATTTTCTGCGTTGGTCGGTATCCAGACTGAACCACCATGAAACGGTGGGATTATTCGGATATTCCCAGACACCGTTACCACGGGTTTCAAGATCATTGTATTTTTCACCCTGAAATTCGATTCCGCCACCCCATGACCAGAAATTGATGAATTCTATATATGCATTATAATTGCCGCCCAGTTGATAATTGATGCCATCGAAATTCCATGATGTATAAAAATTTAGATTATTATATGTATTTCTGAATATCCACCAGTCGTCATTGGTGCGGTACTGCACCCAGCTCCATAAATGTCGCGTATCATTCCGGGAAGTGTAGCCAAGCCGGTTTATCGAAAGATGGGGGTCTTTAATGGTTATTCCGGTAGATCCTCTGACATGTTTGCCGCTTACCTTTTCCAGTGTCAGATCAAATCCATATCCCACATTTTCATTATCAACCCGGCTGAAAACAATCTGGCCATTGGTGCCCCATATATTATTATTGGTTCTGAGTCGCCAATCGAAACCGCCGGTCATGGCAGGGTGATAGCTTTCCTGGCTGACCAGGGTCAGCATGCCGCCGATATAAGAGTTTTTTAGCATATCCTGCTTTATTCGTAAAACCGAATAATTTGCCTGTGGCTGGACAATTCCCTCACGGTGAACCGTATCGGCCGAAATTGTTTCGTAATCATAATCGGTTCCATTCCAGGTCGAATCGAGAACAACATTGGTTTCGGCATCATATTCGGCGATTTCTTTCTGGGTCACCGCATTGAGAAAGGCAATCGAAGTTCTTTCGGCCAGTTTCCCGGTCAGTTTGGTTGCTCCGATAATTGTCGTGGCGTCCGGGAAATCGGTATAATAAATATATTCATTATCGTCAACGCCATGAATATAAGTGTGTAGCGATTTTCCAATGCGGCGTGAATAGAACAACATATAATCGGTCTCAAAGAGATCGGCCCCTTCGAGAAAGAAAGGTCGTTTTTCGGGATAAAAGGTTTCATAGGTGGACAGATTCAGGACCGGCTCATCCAGTTCGACCTGGCCGAAATCAGGATTGACGGTGGCGTCAAGAATAAGATTGCTGGAAATCGAATACTTTGCATCAAAACCGATATTTCCGCGCAAATCTCTTCCGTCCGGATTTCCGGCGCTTTTCGATTCAAATTCACCGCCCGATACCGCATAGGGAAGCAGTTCCAGATGCCGCTTCGGGCTGATACTGTACAGATTTTTAAGATGTCCAAATTTGGAGGTAAAGCCGCTTTTTGAAGTCGGCACATAGGACCATTTCAGATATTCATCTTTGCGATTGATATTGCGAGTAAAATTGATTCCCCAGATATGTTCTTCTTTCTCAGCAAATCGAAGGCAATAGTAGGGTATCTTCATTTCAGCCGACCAGCCCCAGGGCTGTATTTTTACACCGGACATCCAAACCGCATCCCATGACGGATCGCCAGTGTCATCCTTGTATATGCGCGTATCTTTCTGGACACCGGCCGCACTGACCTCAAAGCGAAAGCATGTCTGATGATCATGAAAAGCGTCGATACAGACCGTGACATTATCCGACTCGGCCTCTCGATCTCTTCGAACCAGCTGGCGGCTAATCTTTTCCGGCTCGGAATCATAACACCAGAAGGCGACATAGACCGCTTCATCATCGTAAGCGACCGCCACTTTGGTCGATTCGCTTGGTGCCTTTCCCTCATCAGGCTCCTGCTGTGTAAAATAGTCGGTTATCTCGATATCGGTATTGGCCCAGACATCGTCATTGAGCGAACCGTCAATGGTCGGCGGATTAGGATTAATCCGCCAGGCGCTTAATTCCGGAACCTTTTGCACTTCTAAAGTATCCGTTCCGGGCTGTTGAGCGTTGATTATTGTTGATGAAACAAGTAAAGATAGAAATGTGAGGCAGGCTAAAGTCAGCCATCTTGTCATTTTTCGTCTCCCTTACAAAATATTGTCCCTATTCAACCTGCCTGTCCGATTTATAGGACGTAAAGAAAAAGATGAAGTTTCAATAAGTTGAATTTAGATAAGAATGGGTATGACAATCTTTAATATAAAAACTTAAAGGATTTTATATTTTTTATTTATATTGGCTAAAAATCGGGAATATTTAATTATGCTTTGCTATTTTGTGACAGATTTGCACGGACACTCTGACAGATATAATAAGTTGTTTAGATTAATCGGTGAAGAACAACCTGAGGCGCTGTTTATCGGCGGTGATATATTACCCGGTGGATCGGGGACATATGTCTCAATGGATTTTTCCGGTAAAGATTTTATAAACGGTTTTCTGGCTGAGGCCTTAAGACGTTTGAAGGACAAATTGGGGGATAAATATCCTGAAATATTTATCATTCTCGGCAATGATGACGGTCGTTCGGCCGAATCGGCTGTGGTTGAATTAGAGGCTCAAAGTTTGTGGAAATATATACATAATAAGCGAGTCAGCTTTGGGGAATTTATGCTTTATGGTTATGCCTATGTTCCACCAACCCCGTATCGTTTAAAAGACTGGGAGAGATATGATGTCTCCAGGTATGACGAGCACGGGACAATATCTCCTGAGCATGGCTCTTATACCTTTCCGATCAGCGATTATGATAAAAGATATACCACGATAGGTAAGGATATAAAAGCTTTAATTCGGAACGATAATCTAAATAAAAGTATATTCCTTTTTCATTCCCCGCCATACCAGACCAAACTGGATCGATCAGATCGTGATGGGATTAAAATTGATCATGCCCCGGTTGATATTCATACCGGTTCGATAGCCATAAAACGATTTATAGAAAAATATCAACCGCTGTTGACTCTTCATGGCCATATTCATGAATCGACCAGATTGACCGGCAGCTGGATCGACAGAATCGGCCGGACCTGCTGTTTTAATGCCGCCCATGACGGCCCGGAGCTGTCTTTAATCAGATTTGACCCGACCAATCTTGAAAATGCGAGCAGAGAATTACTTTGACTTTCGACCGACCGATAATTTATGAGCCGGGTCGGTAATAGCCCCTATTTTTGCGGCAAAACTACTTTTCTTTTCGATATCTTCATCGGTTATGATATGAATATCCAGAAGGCCATCGCTTCGGTATCCGGTACGCATATAATTAATCTCGGCCAAACACTTGCTCCAGCCTTCCAGCCAAAGATTAAGAGCATTTAGCTGGTGAGTATCGCCGCGAAAATGCACCATAATATCAATATCGGAGTTCGGGCCGGCCGTAGCGTTTTTGGTACTGCCGAAAATATAGAAATCGACGACACCGAAACGTTTCGAATCAATCTCCTGAGCGAGCCGTTCCACCATACTATGTCGCCAGCGCCAGAATTCACCGCGAGGTTCTTGCTGATAAGTTTTGGTATCAACCGATTGATGAATATCCACCGAGGGTTTGGTAAGAATTCCAATCGCCTCATCAAGATCGGCATTCATTAGTATTTTGAGTATATTACCGCCCGAATTTTTCTGTATATCGATCAGTTTAATGGTCTTATCCAGATATGCAAATTCAGGCAGAACCTCGATTAAGATATTTTCTGATTTTCTAAAAAATACTTCATTAAAAAGTATCTCTTCATCATCGGGATATAAAGGGATATATCGAATCTGCGCCTCAACAAGGTCCTGGAAAAAATGAGTTCCAAATGATAAATCGGGGATATAATTGCCCTTTTTGCGTGCAATTTCTATCAAAACCGCCGTATTATTAATATCCGAATAGGTTACGCTGACACCCAGACGGATATCACCCCGGCTTCCCCAACGTCCCGGTCCCATAAGTACAAACTGCCGTTTGGGCAGGATTTTATTCAGTTTGCCGACAGCTCGTCCGACTGCCAGCATTTCGTTTCGGTTTTCCAGGCTGGAATAAGCTTCGGGGTCGATATAAACCAGTTGCGTAATATCGGGTATCCGTCCGTTGGATATATGCTTATTGGCGGAAAAAATAATTTTGTCTTTGGCAATATCTTTAGGTATTGGTGCCGGAAGGCTCTCGCGTGTATAGCTTTGTGAGCGGCACTGCAGCAGATAAATGTCTTTTCCGTCATGGGCAAATTCTATATCAACCGGGTGACCGTATGTCTCTTCGAGAATATCAAGAATAATTTTGGCCTCATTTACAAAATCAGTATCTCTGAAGAGTCCGTCAAAAGTAACCACATATTCGCCGGAATCCTCGGATATTCCCAGACCGAAAGACTGGACAATACGCCCATCTTTATAAGTCGAACAGATTTTGTTCAGGATTGGAAATTTATCCCCGACCTTATCGAGAAACTCATTGAGATTAACCGTTTCAAATCGTTTCGATATAAGATTGATAACATCGAGTTTTTTCGGCGAATATCTGTAAATTTCATCCGGTTCGATATTTACTTTAAGTCCTGGCTGTCCCGGAGCCAGCAAAACCGGGTAATCATCACTTAATCGGTCGACCGCCCGTGTCCCCAGTCCCGGGACCATTCGCACCAAGCCATCTTCGCGCCTAATTCGGGGCGACCAGCGATATTCATTTTTGCTGAACGCGACCCCGGCGAAAGCGGGAAGATAATAATCCCCGATTTTTTGCCCGACCACTTCCTGAATAATAATCCCCATCTCCTCACCGAAATCAATAAGACCTCTTTCGGCTCGATATTCAATC
>CAZJLX010000134.1:0-6769 GCA_964546545.1 uncultured Ignavibacteriaceae bacterium
AGTTTGTACTTGCTACGCAACCATTTCTGAGAATGGAATCCCATATGAGCAATCATATGCGGATATTCCGACCGAAACCGGGTTGGTCGGTGATAAGTATTGTGATATACCGTACCTCGTTAGACAGTTTTCAGTATTATTATAACATATTTCTTAGTGCTTCGTAAGGAGTTTTTCCACGGAACGCTCCGTGAGGGCGACCAAAGTTGTAGAATCGCTCCCATTCTTCCAGTTTTTTATTCAGATCCACATCGTCAGTATAGGTCAGTAGCTGATAGAACTCCTCTTTGTCAGACCGGTGTAATCTTTCAACTTTGCCGTTGAGCTGCGGTGACCTGGGTTTGATGTATATATGGCGTATCCCCTTATCCTCAACGTGCCAATGGAATAACGCTTGGAACTCATGCCCCCGATCAGTACGGATGGTATGAAGGCGAAAGGGGAATTTCTCGATCACATAGTCAATGAAGTCTATAGCGTTCTTCTGAGTATGACGTGAATAGATCTTCACGCTCGAATCCTGGTAGCATCGTCGATGGCAGTATACTGAAAACGCCGTATCTTCTTGCCTTCGGCGTTGTTGAGAGTAAGGAAGGTTACGTCGACCTGAATATGGTGGCCAGGAACCTGTTTAGCATATCGCTTGGTGTGAATGGCACGAAGACCGACGTTTCTTGGTAGGCGTCTCAAGCCGTGACGGACGAGAGTCCGATAAACGCTGGAACTGGAGGTCTTGACGGCGTGATATTGCTCCAAATACCAGGTTATTCGCTGAGGTCCAAAGTGATATTTTTGCCTGAGATGGAGGATTTTTTCAATTACCTCCTGGCATAGTTGTCGAGGATGGCTTTTAGATATCGGTTTCTGTCTCTCTAATCCAGCAATACCCCTATCCAAATAGGCTTTCTTCCACTTGTAAAACGTAGAATGAGCAACTCCATACTCTCGATATGCTTTCGCATTACACCCCAATCCTTCAGCACGCATTGCTTCAGCTAAATCAAGGACAAGTTTTTTTAGTAATACTGATCGTCGCTTAAATTTTGACATACCAATCTCCATTGGTTATTTCCCAATATAATACAATCTGTCCACGAAGGTATGACATATCTACCGGCTTATTGAAAATTCTGTGTCGTTAGAATGGAAAACGTTGAATGCCATTTTTGTCGTCAGGCAACATTAGTTCTGGGACCACCAGATGAAGAAGAGGCATTCTGCTGTGATATGAGATATGTATTGGGATTATGGATTAATGCGCCATCCGGCAACCAGTGCCAAAACTCGCCAAGGTCTTTGCGAATCTTTTGTACGAAAAATTTTGGTATTGTGGTCGTTTCCTGTTCAAAGAAACGGCGAAACGATCGATCGGAAATAAGTTGGCGGCGAACTTCCGAAAAGTAACTAACTCGGCCAAACCGTTCTGAGGAGAATCCGCGAACGACATTCAGCCATCTCGGAATTGTCTCTCCATTTGCCAGTAACCTCCGAAATATCAGGCGGGGGGAATAAGAGTATTTCGTCACATCGATTAGATAATCATAAAACTTAAGCCATGAGTAGTTTTTCGGTTTGATGTTCATCTGGATATTGCTAAGAAAGTGAAAAGGAAATGGCAGTACCCGATTATCTCGCTGAAATTCCAGATTCAGCGGTGCCGCCTGTCCGAACGCCGAGAGCATTGAATAGGCCGGGAAAGCTCCCGGCGTCATATCCAGAAATCGCTTGGTCAGCTCGAATGGCGCCGACCCTGTGTCACCATCGAGTCCGAAAATGTGATTGGTTTGTACATAAGGGATATACCGCATAATCATATTAACATGCTCGGAAACCATTCTTACTTTATCCATCCCCGTCGTTTTCCCTGTCCTCGACTTTTTGCCCATGTCAAACCAGGATTCAATACCCGGCAGGAGAGCCTTAAAACCATTGCGTTTAAGTCTCTTCACGCGCGGCTCCGACAGCAAGGACAGGGTTGATTCGGCTATAAAGTCAATACGGCCCGGAGGTATCGCTTCTTCTATGGCCTCCATACAATTGTCGAAACGAACGCCAAAGTTGGGATCATGCCATGCTACCCGAGGACGTTTTAATTTTCCCAGCAGAAAACGCAGATCTTCTTTTATGGCTTCGGTATCCAACGGCTGGTGTGGCACAGTGGAGTCGATACAAAAATCACAGGTATATGGACAACCAAGACTGCTCAGGAGCGGGACTATTTTAATAAGCGGCGCTTTGCGAAGAGCCTGTTCTATGAATTTCCATCGTTTACTCACACCGGGTAATTCGAACGGATGGTGTTTTGCCGAAAGGTTCAGACCGACAGGTCGGTTTTGAGTGCAATCCCGCAGGATTTCCATAATCAGCGTTTCATCAGTGAAACCCAGCACATAGTCGAAGTACTTTTGAGCATCCTGCGGGTAGCAGCGGGCATGAGGCCCCCCTATGGCAGTGATCGCGCCTCGCGAGCGAAACAGATTACTGAGTGCATAAGACAATAAGGCCGCTTCGGTAAATGAGCTGATAAAAACAAAATCCACTCCATCCGGCAGTTCCTTGAGAAGATTCTCACGGCCTGTATAGGTGACAAGTGTAACTTCATGGCCTTGTTCTTCGCACCATGTGGCAATAACTTGAGGCATGATGCTGACAAAATTGGCACCCATGACACGCATCCATATGGTCCGCGTCGGAGCTTTAGCGACAAGATCAATAATGCCGATTTTTAATTTTCGCATATTATCTTAATTTTATCTCACGCTTATTGCCATTGGCATCTCTGTCCGGCCACGTCTTAGCCCACCTTATTTTTATTATGAGACGCCATTGGATTGGCGCGTGGCCTGCTTCAATTTCCTTAATTTACCAGAATATTTACGTTACTTTTTAAAGATATTAATTCTCCATACAATTCGCATTGGCCGTGTTTTCAGGCAAAGTCTCATGATTAAGAACTTTTCTTTGTATGAGTCTGCGACCCTGGCGAAGTTTAATTTTGACGGTTTCCCAATCAACCCCCACGATTTCGGCTATTTCCAGATAAGAAAGACCAGCCAGCAGAGAGAGGGCCAGTAGCAGTCTGATATCATCGGGTAAGTCTTTAATTGCTTTCGTGATATCGTCCTTCGATATCGCCGCAAATGAAATTTCGTCGGAGTAGACAATCGGTTGTTGTTTTCTCAACCGGGAATATTTTAGATATCCTTCGTTCTGATCAGCGCCATTTATTACAGATGTCAGATGGGGAACTGGGCGATATTTTTCGACAAGAATATTTACCATGATTTTGAACAGCCAGATGCGACAACTTGAATTGAAATGATCTTTATACCATGAGTGGTAGGCGGTGACAAAGGACTCCTTGACTAAATTTTGCGCGTTGCAATCGTCATCCATAACTTTTGTGGCAATATGATATAGAATATCAAGATGAGGTAACATCAGGGCTTCAAAGTTTTGTCTCGTTCTGTTACCGATCGGCAACCTTACATCCATGTTCAGTCCCGCCTCGGTATCCGATTCTGTTACCATATCCAGCCCCGCCTCCAATTTATGTCCTATGCATTTTCCTCGGATGCGACTCATATTGCTTGGCAGCCTGCGGCTCACGATTCTTGATCCCGCCGGTGACGCGATTCCTGACTTCCGACGTGGATATTCCTTCGCGGTGGCTGATACTTTCGGTGACTTCCCGAGCGGTCTCTTTGCTGATACCGGCGTTCCTCATCGATTTTTCGATTTTTTCTTTACTAAACTCTTCTTCCAGACCTGATCGCTTTTTTATAGATAGCATAGACTATTCCCCTTAGAGATAAAATAAATATACCTGAAAATAATGGCCCGTCAATCGGCCTTTGGATTGAAAAGAGGATTAGTCCCTATGATTGAGATGGTTTTAATCGCTATCGAATTTCCGGGTATGCGTTTCCCTGACCATTCCTTCGGTAAGGGCGAAGCTGGCCAATTCCAGCCGAGTGTGAAGGGCAAGTTTATCCAATATATTATGGACGTGGCTCTTGACCGTATGAACGGCGATATAAAGTTCGCCGGCGATTTCTTTGTTGCTCATTCCTCTCGCTATTAGATCGACCACCTCATGTTCTCGCTTGGTCAACCTGACCGCCTTCATTAGTCGGTCGGCTTTTCCGCTTTTGACTGCGTACTCTACTATATGTGAAAAGAGCGAATCGGTCAGGGAAGGGGGCAGAACTTTCTTGCCTTCGGCGACCGATCGGATAGTGAGCAGGAAATCATCGATTGTCGCGTCCTTAAGGATAAAACCGGCAACACCTACTTTAATAAACTCGGCGACTTCAGCCTGTGTTGGAATAAGATCCATCACGACGATCTCAGCCTTGGGATGTTTTTTCTTGATAAGCTCTGCAATTCGCAAGCTGCTTTGACTCCGAAGACCCAAATCAAGGAGAACAACCTGGGGCCTAATTTTTTTCGCTTTTTCAAGAGCATCGCCATTCCCCGTCGCCGATGCAGCTTTGATATCCGGCTGTGCATTAAGCATAGCCGTGATACCCTCGCGAAGAAGGCGATTATCTTCTATCAAAAGGACTCGAATCTTAGCCACCTTTGATTTCTCCATAGCGAATTGTTGATCAAGCTGATAAAAATATAAAATTATGACAATATGACGTCAAGCAGAAATTTATGAAATGGCAGGCCAGGGGCCGAGCCCTATCCGATTTTTATTCAATAAATATTATTTAAAGCATAAATTTTAAAAAATTTAATTTGTTGGCAGAGAATCACTTAATTTTCAAAATCAACATCGTGATATCGTCAGTTTGCGGGCCGGAGCCGCGAAAATTTTTCAGTTCTGTCAGAATTTTGTTGCCAATTGAGAAGGCGTCCATACTATCGCAGGTTTTTAATAATCGGCGAATACCTGTATCTCCGAAATCATCACCGGTCTCATTAAATGTCTCAGTGACACCGTCTGTGAAAATAAAAAGAACATCACCGGCCGACAGTTCGATTTTATTTTCATTGTATAGATAATCTGGTACTACGCCGATAATCAGATCAGCCGCATTTGGTACTTCGATCTCGCCATTATTTCTAATTATAATCGGTGGTTCGTGTCCGGCGTTGATATATCGAAAAGCCCCCTCACTGGCATCGTAAAGTCCGAAAAAGGCGGTAATAAACTGCTCTGGTGGCGTGAATTGGCATATCAGGTGATTCAGTGAACGGGCCAGTTGGGGCAAAGGGACAATTTCGGCATCAAGCAGCTGCGAGCGAAGAACCGCCTGGGCATTGGCCATCAACAACGCGGCCGGCATGCCTTTACCGGAGACATCGCCGAGTGACAAAAATATGCGATTTTTTCCGAGTTGTACAATATCATAATAATCACCACCCACCTCTTTGGCCGGAATATTAAAACCGAGGACTTCGCAAGAATCAAGTGAGATACCCTTTTTGGGCAGGAATCCCTGTTGAATGGACCGGGCAACCTTAATCTCTTTTTCAATCGCCAATAATTGTTCTTCCTTTTCTTTTAACCGCGCATTTTCTATTACGTTGGCCGCCTGCGAACCGACAATTCCAAGAAAACGTTTGTCATCCGACGAAAACCCATTCGCATCCTTTTTATTGAAAACTACCAGAGTGCCGCTTAAGCCATGACGCGATAGAAGCGGTGCGGCCAGGATTGAATTAATTCCAAGTTTACCCAATTGTAAGCCACGAAAACGATCGTCCTCATCGGTATTATTGCTAATCAGAATAGTCTTATTTTTTATCATCCAGCCCGACAGACTTTCATTGAGATGGAAGGGGATATTATCGGATGATTGCGAATATTCCCGGACAAAAGTCTTGAATCGTTCTGCTTTGTGATCCTCCTGTTCTTCCTCGATTAGAAAAACCGCCCCCTGGGTCGCGCCGACTTTTTTAACGCAGTGATCAACAATCACGCTGGTAATATCTTCAACAGCCATTAATGCATTAATGGCGCCGGCAATCTTATTGAGCGCAACCAGCTCATCCATTGCCTTTCTCAGCCGTTCACTCTCACGATTTTTTTCTGGCATCCTGGCCGAACCTTTTTATATTATTCAATAAGATATATATTGTCGATTATATAAGAAAAGGCTTAAATTTTGGCAACCCTCAAATCGCCGCCTTTGCCCGTTTGAGTAAAAACCTGGTTTTCTTATGTTTGAAGCCGGAAGTAAATTTGGGACTTTTGAGATCGAGGAGTGTCTTGGCTCCGGGGCGATGGGGGTTGTTTATAAGGCTTTTGATTCTCAAAACCGTCGTCCGGTTGCCCTAAAATTAATTGACGAAAAATTGGCCGATTCGGAAGAGTATCGCAACCGGCTGGCTGTTGAGGCGGAAGCGGCCGGTAAAATAGATTCAGAGAATGTCGTCAAAGTATATGAGTCTGCTGAGGTTAACGGTCGGCCATTTATCGCGCTGGAATATGTTTCGGGTAAAGATTTGCGGACCGCCTGCGAAGATTATGATTTTAACCAGAAACTGGATATTTTTCGACAGGTCGCGACCGGCCTGAAGGCGGCTCATGAAATCGGTGTGGTGCACCGCGATTTAAAACCTGAAAATATAAAATTAGATGAAAATAACATTGTTAAAATCCTCGATTTTGGTTTGGCTAAAACGGTCAGTGCCGATTCGGTCGATCGTCACGGTAATATTGAAGGGACATTATACTATCTTTCGCCTGAACAGATAACCGGCGAACCGCCGACCTACAGCAGCGATATTTTCAGTCTGGGAAATATAGCGATAG
>CAZJLX010000135.1:0-6766 GCA_964546545.1 uncultured Ignavibacteriaceae bacterium
CAATTCGTTCTAATGTCACGATTTCAGTCTATAACCTCCTCGGACAGCGGGTGAATACCTTATTCGACGGCGAAAAAACTTACGGCCCACACTCTATCGTTTGGGATGGAACTGACCAAAGCGGAAATAAGGTCGGGACTGGCATTTATTTCTACCAGATAAAAGCCGGAGAGTATGTTGAGTCAAAGAAAATGCTGCTACTGAAGTAGATTAACTTGAAAATTAATGCCGGAGGCCGGACTTGAACCGGCACGATGTTGCCACCGGAGGATTTTGAGTCCTCTGCGTCTACCAGTTTCACCACTCCGGCATCAGGTCGGAAAATAATCGGAAAGACTTATGTTGTCAATATATATATGATACGATGTCGAGCTATTAAGTATTTATGAAAGGGGCGAAGCCAAAAAAACTGGCTCCCTGCCAGCGCGAAGCGTAATAAGGGGCCAATGCCCCCACCGGCGGCTAAAAATGATAAACGTCGCTCGAATCCTCGGGCGGCTCATACTTGTCGTTTTTTGAAACAGGGGAGATATAAAGACCCGTCGATGGATGAATCGGGCATGTCTCTTGGGGAACATCCTCAACCCGAAAAACTTCGTTGCGTATTTCAACACAGCGGTCGGTTGCCAGCTTGCCCGATTCGAGACAGACATCGACAAACTCAATCCCCTCCGGCACTTCAAAATCGGCCAGAGGAAGTGTGTCATGCGCCGCGATCATCATCTTGGTCCATATCGGCAGCGCGTTCGTACTGCCTGTTTGATTATAGCCGATCGAGGTTTTATCATCGAATCCGACCCAGACCCCCGAAGTTATCTGCGGCGTAAATCCCAAAAACCAGTTGTCGCAGAAATTATCCGAGGTTCCTGTCTTGCCCCCGGCCGGTCGCGAGAATCCGCGCCAGCGAACGCCGTGCCCGGTACCGTGCGGATTATCAATGACCGACTGCAGCATATTGACCATGATGTAGGCGGTCTGCGCCGAGAGGACTTCCTCTTTTTGCACCGACGAGTTATCCTCGATCACATTGCCATATCGGTCACTTATGCCGGTAATAAAACGATATGGTACTTTTATCCCGCCATTGGGAAAAACGGTATAGGCCGAAACCAGATCGATCAACCTGACCACTTCGGTTCCGATTGCCAGCGAGGCCACCGGATTCAGATGGTTGGTGATCCCCAGCTTATTGGCATAAAAAATGGCCTGCTCCGGATGAATCTTCAAAAGCAGCTTAATAGCGATCAGATTTCGCGAGCGATATAACCCCTCGCGAAGAGTCATTCGGCCCATAAATTTATCATCAAAATTATGCGGCCGCCAGTCTTTGGTGCCCGGGATTTCAAGCTTGATTGAATTATCGTAAAATATATCGGAAGGATGATAACCGTTATCCATCGCCGCCGTATATACAAACGGTTTAAATGACGAACCGGGTTGCAACAGCGACTGTACAGCCCGATTATACTTGGTCGATTCGAATGATTTTCCGCCCACCATCGCCAGCACATTGCCGCTTTCGTTTTCAATTGCGACCGCCGCCGACTGGATCTGTTTATAAACCCTGATCGAATCGCCATATTCATCGACCGTATCAGGGAGGACAACCGTATAATACGGATTGCTGATCGGATAACTGCGCTCGATTCTGGCCTGTATCGAATCCAGTCTTTGCTTAACCGCCGCTTCGGTGACCTGCTGAAGGTGCCAGTTGATTGTCGTCATGACATTCAAACCGCCCGAATAGAGCGCTTTTTCTCCGTATCGTTCAAGCAGGTACTGCCGAATGAGTTCGGTAAAATAAGGCGCCTTACCCAACTCCGGCTCCGGTTGTTTTAATTCCAGCGGAAGCATTTTTAGTGAATCGTATTCCTCACGGCTGATTTTATCCCAGGTATAATAAGAATACAATGATTGATTCCTTAACTTTGCCGTAAATTCAGGATCATCGAATATTCTGGCCGAATAACGGCTGGGACCCTTTAAAAGACCGATTAAAATTGCACAGTCGTTGATCGTTAAATCCTCGACCCGTTTATCAAAATATGTTCGCGCCGCCGCCGCTATTCCATAGGCACCCCGCCCGAAATAATACTGATTGAAATACATCTGCAGGATTTCCTGCTTGGAGTAGGTACGCTCCAGTTTGATAGCGGTCAAAGCCTCTTTAATCTTTCGCTCATACGTTTGCTTCCGATCCAGAAACAGCATTCTCGCCAATTGCTGTGTGATGGTTGAGGCCCCCTGAGAAATCCTCATCCGAATAATATTCACCAGAAAGGCTTTCAAAATGCGCTTGGGATGAACACCCCAGTGATTTAGAAATTCACGATCTTCTACCGCCTGAAGCATATCTACCAGATGCTGCGGCAAATTATTGTATGGTGTCAAAACACGATTTTCGTTAAAGAACTCCTGCAACAAAGTACCGTCCGAAGCAAAAATTCTTGTCTTAAGGGCCGGTTCAATATTATGCAATCGCTCAAATGATGGGAGGCCCTGTTGATATATCCGGTATGTCCGAAATCCAGCCAGTATGAATAGAATTCAGAATAAAACAGACTGCACATTAAGTGACTTGCGCATCGGTTTTGCATTGATAATCTTTTTCTTGGACACAAAATTCATAAGCTCTATAAATTGTATTTTATTTTCTTCAAGTCAACCAAAAATAAATCATATAAAAATACCGCCTTCTCTTTCTTACAAAAATTATACAATTTCAAAGACAATACATTCCATCGATTCGCTTTGGGATATTAATTCTTGCAATTTATGCCGCCTTTATGTATTCTCTCATCATAGTATAAGGAAATGTCTTAATTGGCGTTCACCTTGGCCGATAATAGTTTATATAGGTTTGACAAATGGAAAAAGATTTAGAGCGACAATATGAGATTATCTCCCGCGGCGCGGTCGACATTCTGCCCGAGGATGAATTCAAAAAGCGGCTGAATAAGTCGATAAAACAAAACAAACCTCTTCGTGTTAAACAGGGTTTTGATCCGACGGCACCGGATATCCATCTGGGGCATACGGTTGGCATTCGTAAGCTCAAACAATTTCAGGACTTGGGACATACTGTCGTGCTGATAATCGGTGATTACACTGGCCTGGTCGGTGATCCATCGGGTCGCTCCGCGACTCGGCCTCAACTTAATCATGATCAGGTGATGGATAACGCCGAGACCTACCAGAAGCAGTTCTTTAAAATCCTTGATAAATCAAAAACCGAGGTTCATTATAACGGTGAATGGTTCGAAAAAATGTCCTTTATCGAGATAATGGAACTGGCCGCAAAATTCACGGTGGCCCGGATGCTCGAGCGGGATGATTTCGAAAAGCGGTACAAATCGGGCAGTCCGATTTCGATCCATGAACTTTTTTATCCGTTGATGCAGGCTTATGATTCGGTGGCGATTAAGGCTGATATCGAAATCGGTGCCACCGAACAAAAATTTAATCTGCTGACCGGTCGCGAAATCCAGCAGGATTATGGTGTCGAGCCGCAACTGGTTCTGACCACCCCGGTCCTGGTCGGGCTTGATGGACACAACCGGATGTCGAAATCTCTCGGAAATTATATCGGTATCGATGAATCACCGAAGGAAATTTTTGGCAAAATCATGTCGATTCCCGACAACCTCGTATATTCATTTTTTGAACTGGTCACCGATGTCTCAACTGTTCGACTGAAGGAAATCAAAGAGGCGCTAAATGGTGATTCTGTCAACCCGATGGCTGTCAAAAAGGAACTGGGCGAGGTTTTGGTCGCGATGTATCATTCAAAGAAAGAGGCTGTAGATGCGCGCGAAGAATTCGAAAGAGTATTCTCAAAACACGAACTGCCGGATGATATTCCCGAATTTGACGGCAGCAAATATGACGGCCCCGTTTGGATTGTAAAATTACTGACCGAAAGCAAACTGGCCAATTCGAACGGCGAAGCGAGACGTTTGATTCGTGGCGGAGGGGTATCAATCGATGGTGAAAAGGCCGACGACGAAAATTACGAGCTGACGCTGAAAGATGATATGCTGCTAAAAGTCGGCAAACGCCGCTTTTTAAAGATAAAACTTGGTCGATAACATGGAACCGATTCGTTTTTGACGTATTATAACTATTATGAAGAATCTTAGCGTAATATTACTGCTTTCTTTCTTCCTGTTCGGATGCGGGGGGAATAAGGCGATAAAAGGCATCGCCGAACGTGAGATGGAAACTCCCCCTCTCGAAATCCGTCCCGAGCTTAATCCGCTTGGCTACAATCATTTTATTAACGGAACGATTCTGGAAGTTATAGGGGATATTTATACCGCCAATGCTCAATACGAAGAAGCCTTAAAATATTTTCCCAATTCAGCGGAAATCAGATTTTCATACGCCAATACATTTTTGCAGATGCGACATTTTCGAAAAGCAATCAATGAGGCAATTAAGATCCGCCCCCTTGATGGCCAAACCTGGTTTCTTCTGGCCAAATGTTATCGTTCACTCGGCAATAATGATTCGGCTATGATAGCCTTCAGAAATACGGTTTCTTTCGAGCCGGATGAAATCTCGGCCTATTATCAAATGGCGCCTTTTTATGAAGAAAAGGGACTCCTTGACAGCGCTGTCTGGGCTTATAATAATATTGCCCGGCTGTCAGCCAATTATAAAATCTACGGACAAATAGCAAATTTATATTTAAGACTTGGCAAGGCCGAACCGGCCGAAGAGAATTATTTGAAATCTCTGGATATGGACTCGACCGAAAATAATATCAAATCTTATCTCGGCCTGACCCTGCTTATGGAGTCTCAGGGCGATACAACCCGCGCACATCAGTATATTCTTAAGGCAGCCGGTTTGGCGCCATATGATATAATGGTCCAGAACAAATTACTGGATTATTATCAGGATACAAGGCAGCTCGATAAGGCGATTAAGACCGCCAGAACCATGGTTTCACAATTTCCCAGGGATGTCGGATTGAAACAGCGACTCGGTTTGATTTATTTTAATGCCGACAGCCTGACAGCCGCCGACTCGATTTTTTCATCTTTGGTGGAGGCCGGAAAAAATGATGTCATTACGCTTTATTATGCCGGAAGAACAGCCCTTGAACTGGATTCACTAAATCGGGCGCTGGATTATTTCTCCAGTCTGACCATCTATGAGGATACAGTTGTTGACGGATGGTTGAATCTTGGATGGGTCTACGGCAGGATGGATTCATCGCTTCTGGAACTGACGACCTATCTCGACGGTTTGAATCATATTAAAAATCTGGAAGATTCGGTGCGACTTCTGTATGCAATTGCGGTGACACATGAAAAACATGGCAATTTCGACCAATCGGTTGAGACCTTTGAAAAGGTGATAAAATTCAGCCCCGGATATTCTCAGGCGATGAATTACCTCGGTTATATGCTGACCGAGAGGGGAACTAGACTTGAATATGCCCGAGACCTTATTGAAAAAGCGCTAAAAATTCAACCAAATAATGGAGCCTATATTGACAGCTACGGCTGGGTTTTGTATAAATTGGGCGAATATAATTCGGCGCTGGAGGAACTTCTGAAAGCCTATAAGTTAATAAGTAATGATGCGGTAATAAATGAACATATCGCCGAGGTATATCGTGCCCTCGGCGATATAGAAAATGCCCAAATTTATTTAAACCGGGCAATCGAACTGGATCCCGGCAACGAGTCGCTGCGGGAGATGCTCGAACAATGAGCACTCGTTTTCGATCTTTATTCCTGATAATTCTAATACCACTATTGCTTAATCAATGTGCCCAGGTAGCAGCGCCGCCGGGCGGTCCGGTTGATAAAACAGCGCCTGTAATTCTGTCATCATGGCCGGGACGCGACTCGGTAAATGTTAAACGCAGTGACAGAATCAATATTGAGTTTTCAGAAAGTATCAATAAAAATTCGGTCGAGAAGGCTGTCTTTATCACGCCTCGTCAGTCCGACGAGCCCGAGCTAAAATGGAAGGGGAATATTTTAAGTATTATTCTGCCCGACTCCTTTGCCGAGAACTCTACATATATTGTTAATCTGGGCTCATCAATATCTGATTTGCGTAACAACAAATTGGATGAATCTTATATTTTTGCCTTCAGCACCGGAGAGAATGTAAATCGGGGACAAGTCAAAGGCGCAATTTATAAAAATAATAAGCCGATGCAGGGAGTGACCATTGGCCTGTTCGATCAATACCCTTCCGATAATCTCGCCAGTTTTGATTCGATTTATGCCCCGTATATGACACAATCCGGCAAAAATGGCGAATACAGTCTGGAATATCTTCCGGATGGGAAATTTTTTATTCTTGCCTTTGAAGATAATAATAAAAACCAGCTCTTTGATTATCCCAAAGAATCTTTTGGCTTATCGGATCGAGAAGTAATTGTCAGACAGAAATCAGAAATATCAGATATAAATCTTTTTATGACTCAGGATGACACAACGACTTTTGAAGTTATATCAGCGTCTGTGACCAATAATCACCTTGTCAAAGTGCGCTTTACAAAAAATATATTAAGTGATACTTTAATAAATAATTTGAGTAGTATTTTCCTTCAGCCGACCGATAGTACAATTCCGGCAGTAATAGCGAAGACAATCGCAGAAAAAAGGGGAGAAGTGTCCGCCGGATTTAATATCTATTTTGGCGAATTAGTCGATGGAATATATCGGCTTAAACTGGATCGTCAGACATTTGGCCCGAAAAACGACAGCTTACCCGATATCGAATCGGCCGAATTGTCAGT
>CAZJLX010000136.1:0-6734 GCA_964546545.1 uncultured Ignavibacteriaceae bacterium
TCTAACGACCTCATATATGGAATCGCGGGCGTCGGAAGCCGAATTGCGGCAGCTTCGGGTAGAAAATAATTTACTGGTCGACAAGTATAATGAGATGCGGACAGAGGTGGATGAGATTTCGGCCGTATATGAGAATATAGTCGAAAAAGAAGTTGTTATCCGTAATATCTTCAATCTTCCCGAAATCAGCAATGATGAACGTCAGTTGGGTATCGGTGGACCGACCGGTGGTGGCGAGAATTATGCAAAGTTATCCGAGGCGGTCAAAGTTGCCCGGACAACCGAATTGGAAGTGGACGCGCTTTTGCGTTTGGCCGGATTCGAAAAAGAGAAGTATGAAGAGGTTTATGATGCCCTGGTCGAGAAAAAGTCAATCCTTGATCATACGCCATCAATTATGCCAACCCGGGGTTATCGAACGCGCGGCTTCGGTCAAAAACTGGATCCGTTTACCGGGTACAAGCGGTTTCACGCCGGGATTGATATTTCGAATAAGACCGGCACTCCAATATATTCAACGGCTGATGGAATTGTTCATTCGGCGGGCCGATCTGGCGGTTTGGGCAAGGTTATTACGATTAATCATGGTTATGGATATAAGACACGATATGCTCACCTGAGCAATATTAAGGTCACGCGGGGGCAGAAAGTTCGTCGCGGGGATCTGATTGGCCTGATGGGCTCGACCGGTTACTCAACCGGGCCTCATTTGCATTATGAGGTAATCAAAAATGGCAAGCCGGTCAATCCTTTGGAATTTATTTTAAATCAGTAGATTTATAATCATGGCCAAATTTTTCAACTGACTTTTTTCTGTTTATTTCAAGATTATTTATTATGTCGGATAAAAAGAAAGTAATTGTCTCCGGATGTCTGGCCGGTTTGAAGTGCCGCTGGGATGGTCGCTCAAAAATCAATAATAGGATAAAAAGGCTGGTTGATGAGGGATTGGCGATTGCCTTGTGCCCGGAGGTTTTAGGCGGGCTGCCGACGCCTCGGGCGGCCGCGGAGATAGATTCCGGCGACGGCGAGGATGTTTTGGATGGACGGGCGAAAGTTATCGATGCCGATGGTCGGGATATCACCGCCGAATTTATAATCGGGGCGCAGGCCGTTTTAAAAAAGGCGCAAAAGGAAAATATTACGACTGTATATTTAAAATCAAAATCACCCTCATGTGGTCTTAACTATATCAGGCGGGCCGGGGAACTGATTGATGGCAAGGGAGTTACGACTTCCTTGCTGCTTCGACACGGTTTTAAAATAGTCTCGATCAATTAACAATAAAATATGAATTCGTATCTGATACGTATTTTATTACCCAAAAATCTTAAATCTATACTATTTTAGGAACATTTTTCTTTTGCGTTGGTTTAATTTTTATAATAGATTATACGAGTCCATAATGTATCAATTATTGGCGGGGAGGTAACATGAGCGTTGCATTAAAAGAAGACAAAAAAAGCCCTCCGGTTGATGATCGAGTAGAGCTGGAAGCCAAGGAGATTATTGGTCGGATAAAGAACGGAGATCGACAGGCTTTTTCACGTTTGGTTCAGCTTTACAAAAATCAGGTTGCGTCGTTGGCTTATAAGGTTGTGGGGGATTATGACGAAGCGGCCGATGTTATGCAGAATGTCTTTGTTAAAATAAATAAAAATATCTGGCGATATGATGAAAAGAAACGTTTTTATACCTGGCTTTATCGGATAACGGTTAATGCCTCAATAGATTATATGCGGAAACATCATCGCCACCAGCATGAGTCGATCGAAAATATTCGCGAAACCGCCGATGATTCTCATGATACACCTGAACATTCCTTTAATCGCCATCGTATTCGGGAATTAATCGGAGAGGCGGCCGATTCGCTTAATGAAAAGCAGCGGTCGGCGTTTATGCTTCGGGATATGGATGGCTGCAATATCAATGATGTGGCAGACATTATGAATATGCCGGAAGCAACCGTTCGCTGGTATTTACATCGAGCGCGAACAAAGATTAAAAAGGAACTTCTCAAGAAGGCGCCGCAGTTATTAATCGGTATGGGTCTGAAATAGAAGTTTTTTTCGATAACATTTTTAAATAAAAAGATTTTTTGCTTTTTTGCAAATTGACCTTTTTTTCTTTATCTTAATTTTATGGCAAAGGTAAAAGAGATTAATTTAAAAATCGGCGGTATGCATTGCGCCGGATGCGCCGGAACGATTGAAAAGGGACTTAAAAACCTCGAGGGAGTCGTACGGGCGGATGTTAATTTCGCTATGAATACGGCGGCGATCGAATATAACAATGAACAACTGGATGAATCAAAGATAACTGATGAAATCAAGCAGTTGGGTTATTTGGCCGAGCCGCTCAGTGAAGTCCTGATCAATCCGAGAAAAGAATATTTACAGCGCCGAAAAAGTCTGCTGATTTCATTGGCCTTTACGGTCCCGATTATTGTTTTCAGCATGGGTGGGATATTATTGCCGGAAGGGTCGATCGGTCCCAGGTCGAACGGGATTATTCTGTTTCTTTTAAATCTGCCGATCATTTTTATTGCCGGGCGGGAGATATTCGCTGATGCTCTTTTGCAGGCGAAACATTTTCGCGCCAATATGAATACCCTAATAGCTATCGGTTCGCTGGCCGCCTTTTTGTTCAGCAGTTATTTGCTCGGACGCCTGTTTGTATCGAGCGGCCATGTGGTTCATTATTATTTCGAAACGACGGCGATGATTATTACTTTGATTTTGCTCGGACGGTATTTTGAGGCGCGGGCGAAAGGCCGGGCGCGCGATGCCATCGGAGCCTTACTCAGATTAAAACCGGAACGGACGACAGTGATAATCGCCGGCGTGGAAACCGAAATTGATACTTCCGCCGTCAGAAAAGATATGATTGTGTATGTCCGGCCGGGCGAGAAAATTCCGGCCGACGGGCGTATTATCGAGGGGGCCCCGACGGTTAATGAATCGATGTTAACCGGCGAATCGATACCGGTTGAAAAAAAGGAAGATGATTTAGTAATCGGCGGTTCGATAAACGGCAATAGCACATTCAAATTCGAGGTAACCGGTGCGGGTGAGGATTCTTTTTTGGCCGGGGTTATCAGACTGGTAACCGAGGCGCAGGGTCGCAAGGCTCCGGTGCAGCGACTGGCCGACTGGATTGCATCGATTTTTGTCCCGATTGTACTTCTGGCTGCAGCCATTACTTTTCTGATTTGGTTTTTCATTGATCCGAGCAGTCCGATGCTTCTCAAAGCCCCGGTGGCGGTTTTAATAATTGCCTGTCCTTGTGCGCTGGGTCTGGCGACGCCAACCGCGATTCTGGCCGGAAGCGGGCGGGCGGCGAGGCGCGGTATTTATATTCGGGGCGGCGACATTATGGAAAACTGCAATAAAATTAATTATGTCCTGTTCGATAAGACCGGGACTTTGACTCATGGTATGTTTGAGGTACAAAAAATCGGTGCGGCCGAGGGTGGCGAGAAGGAACTGGTTCGTTTGGCGGCATCAGTAGAGTCGGGATCCCTGCATCCGCTGGCGGCGGCAGTGATCGAAAAAGCCAAACAGATGAAGTTAACAATTGTTTCACCCAAAAATCTAACTGAATTCCCCGGTTTCGGACTGAAGGGTGATATCGACGATACTATCGTGGTAGTCGGCAATGAGGCGACGATGCAAAAAGAGCGCATTGATACAAACCAGTATATGGAAGAAGCGGCCAAAGAGATGGCTAATGGACGGACCGTCGTTTTTGTGGCGGCTGACGGGCAGTTGAAAGGTTATCTGGCGCTGGCGGATAAAATCAAGGAAGAGGCACCGGAGGTTATAAATAAAATTAAAAAGAGCGGTCGTAAGGTGGTTTTATTGACGGGCGACAATTACAGGACGGCCAAGGGGGTTGCCAATAATCTCGGGATTGAAAAATTCGAAGCCGGAATTAAGCCGGATCAGAAGGCGGTTATTGTCGAGGCGTTTCGATGCGCCGATTTTAATGTAATGATGGTCGGGGACGGTATCAATGATGCCCCGGCGCTGGCGGCCGCGAATATCGGCGTGGCACTGGGAACCGGGACCGATGTGGCGATTGAATCGGCCGACATTATTCTGGTTCGGGAAGATTTGAATTCACTGCCGGAGGCTTTGGAAATAGCGAGCATGACCTACCGGACAATCAAACAGAATTTATTCTGGGCCTTTTTCTACAATATTGTCGCGATACCTCTGGCGGCCGGGCTGTTTTATCCGATGTTCGGCTGGGGGCTTTCGCCGGTGGTAGCGGCTGGCGCGATGGCTTTTTCCTCGCTCTTCGTCATCAGCAATTCGTTAAGACTGCTGAAGGTGAAAAAGGCCTGATTGGTTTGACGTCTCTATCAACCGGACTAAATTCGATTCAAGATTTTTAAAGGATTTTAAAGGATAATGCTCTCATTAATCGTCGGTCTAGGGAATCCGGGGGAGAAATATTACAATACAAGGCATAATCTCGGATTTGAAGTCCTCGATCTAATCTGCAGACTTTGGAAAATAAAGCCAAAAGAGGAAATCAGTAATTACTGTCTGGCTGAAAAGAAAATTGAGGGCGAAAAGGTAAGGCTTCTCTGGCCAACGACCTATATGAACCGATCCGGTCTGGCGGTGAAAGACGCGCTGGAACGCTTAAAATTATCTCCTGAAAATATTCTGGTCATCTATGATGATTTTGAACTGCCCCTGGGAAAACTTCGAATCCGAAGTAAAGGCTCGGCCGGGTTTCATAACGGGATGGGGTCGATTATCGAGTCTTTCGGAACCGAAAATATATTAAGATTAAGAATCGGTTGCGGACCGCTGCCGGAAAATATCGATCCGGTTGATTTTGTGCTGGGCCGATTTTCCGAAAATGAGCGATTAATTGTCAAAAAAAGTCTTGATATTGCGGCCGAAGCTGTAGTATATTTGCTAAAGAATCGCCCCGAAGAGGCGATGACGAAATATAACATTAACCCTGCCCCGGAGACTGACTGATTCGGGGCCGTTTGAACCTTAAACGTCCGAAGGGAGATCGCTTAATGCGTCTTTACGAGACTACCTTTATTTTAAGTCCCCAGGCAGATGATGCGGCTTTTGAGCGACAGATTCAAGCTGTGTCCGATTTGATTACTCGTTTCAAAGGCAAAGTGCGCGAGGAAGATCGCTGGGGTATCCGCCGCATGGCCTATGCCATCAAAAAATATAATCAGGGCTATTACACTCGAATCGTATTCGAGGGTGATCAGACGGTACTTAATGAGCTGGAGCGATTTTATCGAATTGAGGAGCCGTATATTCGTAATCTTACCGTCTGTTTCGAGGGTGATTTGAACGAATCGGCTCGGCCCGGGGAATCGATGAGAGCCGAAACCACCCCGACGCCTGTCGAGAAAAAGCCGGCAGCGGAAGATGCTACCAAAAACGAACCGGAAAAAAATGTGGCAGATCATCCTGTGACAGAAGAAGCAACGGAAAAGCCGGTTGATGAAAAACCGAAACCTGAGATTTCTTCGGATGAGGAGCAGTTATAAGGAGTCCTGAATTTTAGGACTCTACTTTTAACTTTTAACAGAAGTTATGGAATAGAAAGGTGTATAAATTGCGTAGAGAAAATAAAATGAATGAGTTTTCCAAGAGAAAACGTATATGTCGCTTTTGCGAAGATAAGATTAAGGTGATTCCTTATCATAACGATCGTCTGCTGCGGAGATTTGTCAACGAACGCGGGAAAATTGTTCCCCGCCGAATTTCGGGAACCTGCGCGCCACATCAGAGGCGCTTAACAATCGCGATTAAAAGGGCGCGACATTTGGCAATAATGCCGTTCACGAGTGAGTTTTACAGATAAGAATTTATTTTTGATAATATGTTTATTGAGTGGGAAAAAATAGAGTCGATATTGACGACCTTTAGTCTCTTTTTGCTGTTTGTTTTTATGATGACGGCCGGTGTCCCTGTGGTCGGATATCTGATTCAGATTGCGACTATTTCGGCTGTACTCTTTTTGGCGATCAGGCGGAAGTTTATATTACTCGGCGTCGGATGTATCGGGTCGCTGATAGCGGCGATTCTGATGTATAATTTCAGTTTTTTCCTGATAGTCATGTGGGCGGCGGTGATTGTCCCTTCGGTGGTGCTTGGCGGTCTGATAGCTTCGGGAGTAAAACCGTCACGGGCGTTGACCGGTTCGATTCTCTTCTCGGTGCTAATTTCGCTTCTGGTTTTCTGGATGCAGAAAGATCTGATTTATGCCTCTATCGACGATTCGATGCGCTCGTTTACCGGCTTTCTGGGAAATCTCGGAGAGGAAAATCAGAGTGGGCGATATCTGGTAGAAGAAGTCGAGACTATTTTTATGACGGTTAAAAGGTTGATTCCGTCGTTTATCGTGCTTTCGGGAATATCTCAGATATTTGTCGGCTGGTTTGCTTTATACCTTTTATACCGGCTTACCGGACAATTTTTCCCCTTGCTGAATAGTTTCATTTACTGGAAAATGCCTTACAATTATATTTATATTATAGGATTTTTTATTCTGATCCGATTGCTGGGTGGCGAGACCTTGGAGTTAATCGCCGATAATGTAATCTTATTTATTGGATTTTTCTATGCTCTGTTTGGTTTTTCCGTCTTTGAATATTATCTGAAAAAAATAAGACTTTCTCGTTTTTTAAGATTTTTGTTTTATATTGGATTTATATTCCTGCAACTTCCGGGGCTGATTGTGGC
>CAZJLX010000137.1:0-6724 GCA_964546545.1 uncultured Ignavibacteriaceae bacterium
TTTTCTTTTCCGATTAGAGTGAATAATAATAAAAAAGAGAGTAGGCCAAGTCGTCCCAAACAGAACAAGGAAAGCAAATCATCTGATGTTTCTCTTTTGAAAGTCGGGATTATTATTGGAGCGGTAGTGATAATCGGCTTTATTGTAATCCTCTTTCTCTCTCTTGGCAATAATGGCGCCGAACCTGAATTGGCTGATATTGAAACTACAGATGCTGATTATAATGACCTGCCAGACGATCCTGACCTTAATCAAACGGATAGTTCACAAATTGAAGAGTTGGTTGCTGCCACCGAACCGAAACAGAATTATCCTGCCAATGTCCCGATGGAGCTTCAGGTTTCTGTCAACCAAACCAGCTGGGTGTTGGTGATCGCCGATGGTGATACGGTCCTGAATCGAAATCTGGAGCCGGGCAGCATTCGGACGCTGAAGGCCGAATATCGCTTTGCAGTATCGATGGGTAATCCGTTTGGGGTCGAACTGTTTATAAATGATTCACTTTTAAAACCACTATCCGAAACCGGCCGGCCGGTAAAAAACCTGGAAATCAACCAGCTAAACAAAAGCGAGTATTATTTCCACCCGGAAGAAAAAGCCGATGGAGAGCCTTAAAAAGATATTGGCCGGAGCCAAACTGAGGATGATGTTACGAAGTTATCAATCAGCCGTTATCTCGCTTCCGGGTGACTTACGCAACTGCCGTAATGTTCTTGTCTGTCTCCCCCCTGAACAGCGCGAACTGACCATGATTAAAGGCTTGTTGCCCGACATATCGCGGATATTTTCCGAATCGGAAATATATTTGATGGCCTCCCCGAACAGTACTATTTATGATATTTTCCCGCGCAAGGGGTACCGAATCATGACTCCAACCTCGCAACATCTGACCTGGAGCGGTCTGGCCAGTCGAATCTATATTAAGCAGTTAAGAGAGACCAATTATAATCTTATTCTTGATCTTAATCTGACCTCAAGCAGTTTTGCCCGCTCGATTCTTCTGGCTTTTCCGGAAGCTATAAAAATCGGACGGAGTAATGTCCTGGGGACGCCGTACTACAATATTGAAATTAAAACCAAGTTTATTCGTGATGCCAAGAATATATATCGCTCGATGATCGATACAATCGATAGGCTGAAAAATCCGGCATCAAATAATATCAACGAACCTGCAAATTAATTTTTCGGAGGATACGTGTATTTAAAAAGACTGGAGCTTCTTGGATTTAAATCTTTTCCCGATAAAACTATCATCAAGCTTAATTCGGGAGTAACCTCGGTAGTCGGGCCGAATGGATGCGGCAAAACCAATATTCTTGATTCGATCCGCTGGGTGTTGGGCGAACAAAAGGTTTCCCTCCTGCGCGGCAGTAAAATGGAAGAAATCATTTTTAACGGAACGCGGGATATAAAGCCGCTGGGAATGGCTGAAGTCACTCTGGTAGTCCAAAATAATAAAGGCGTTTTGCCGACCGAATACAGCGAAGTTCAGATTACCCGTCGTCTGTTTCGCTCGGGTGAGTCGGAATACCTGTTAAATAAGGTTCCGTGCCGTTTGAAAGATATTACAGATCTGTTTATGGATACCGGCGTCGGGGCGCATATTTATTCGGTCATTCAGCAGGATATGATCGAGGCGATTCTATCCGATCGCGCCGATGATCGTCGTTTTCTGTTCGAGGAAGCATCCGGCATTTCGAAATATAAACATCGTAAAAAGGCGGCCATCCGCAAACTGGAAGCAACCGAAGCGGATTTACTGCGGCTCAAGGATATTGTGGCCGAGGTAAATTCGCAGGTTAATTCATTAAACAGACAGATGAAAAAGGCCGAGCGATATAAAAAACTGTCCGACGAATTAAAAGACTGGGATATGTATCTTGGCAAGGAAACGGTCACGAATTTAAGCCGCGAACGACGCGAGCAGTCCGGACGACGCGATCAGATTGCCGACAATAAAATTAAAATAGATACCGACATTGACGGTATTTCGGCTTTTCAGGAGGAAGAGCGAAAAAAACTGACCGACCTTGATCGCAAGCTGTCCGGAATTTCGAATGATATATATGAAAAATCGGAAGCGGCTCATACGGTGGAAAAAGATATCACCGTACGTCAGGAACGGCGCGATAATTCCCGCTCGTTAATCGAACGTAATAACTTTGATATTCAGGCTTTTACAAAACGCAGGGAAATCCTTCTGGAACAAATTGGCCAAACGGAAAAGGAAATTACCGAAGTCAACGTCCGGCTGGAAAAACAGAAGATCGAAATCGAAGAGATTGAGAAAGCTCTGGGCGGCAGCGATGACGAATTGCTTGAAAGCCGACGTCGACGGGAAGAAATCAACAAGAAGTTAATGGCGCTGGAAGGCAAACTGTCGGCAGGAAAAAGCGACGACAGCAACCTTCGCGAACAGGAGAATGAAACCAGCACCACTATAGGCGAAATATCAAAAACTATAAGTACCTTAAACGGCGAAAAAAACAATCTTCTGGAAAAAAGGGCCGGACTGGCCAATGAAAACGAAGTTCTCAAAAACAAAATAAATCAAACTAAATCATCTTACGAGGAAACGGAACAGGAAGTCATTTCTCTTGATGAGAAACTGGATGAGATCTCGGGCAAACTTTTTGATTTGACTTCTTCGCTTGAAGCGGCGGAGGCTCGTAAAAAGCTTTTGCAGGAAATGATGACCCACTATGAGGGTTATGGCGGCGGCGTTGTCTCGACCATGTCTGAGCGGGGTCGCTGGCCTAATCTTCTCGGGACGGTGGCGGAAAATATTGTCCCGACCGACGGATATCAGGACGCGGTCGAAACCGCTTTGGGTGATACGGCCGAGTTTATGATATGCCGCGACCGCTCCACGGCCGAAAATATTATAGAATATTTGAAGTCCGAAAAGAAAGGCAAAGCCGGATTTTTAATTGCCGATTTGTGTTCCCACGAAACGCCGGCGACCCGGCCCGGAATTTCAAATTCCGGTTTTCTGGGATGGGCCGACAGCTTCGTCGAAGTCAACGAGGATCTCAAGCCGCTCGCATCTTTGTTATTATCGAGCACGGCCATCTGTCGCTCCGAAAATGTATTTGATATAATTTCTCAACTCCCCCCCCATTTTTCTGCAGTAACTGTCGATGGCCGCCGATTCCGCGGTCAGGCGATTATTACCGGCGGTTCTCAAAATGAATTATCGTTGCTTGGCCGACAGAAAAAAATTGAAAAACAGGAAGAAATAATTGAGGAACTGAACAGAAACATCCTTGAATTAAAAGATTCCAAGAGTAAACTTGTCGCCAATATCGGAACGAAACAGGCCAGATTGAAATCGCTGTCAACCGAGCTTGAGAATCTTGAAAACAGTTACGAAACGGCAGATAAAAATTTGACCGCCTGCGAATACGAATTGCAGACAATCAATAATGATCTGGCCCGCCTTGGAAAAGAGCAGGATGATCTTGCCGAGCGTCGCGAGGCTTTACTCACACGGCAGTACAGTTTGAATTTAAATCATGATCAACTGGCGAAGGAAAAGGAAGAGACGTTAACGGCTTTAAAAGAGTTGGACAGTCGGATCGAGCAGTTCGAATCAGAGTCGGAGGGTGCTGAGAATCGTTTGTCGAAAATGCAAATCAGTCGCGTCGAATTAAAGAGCCAGCTGCAACAGTTGGAAAGCCGTATCCGTCACACCCATGAATTGATTTCCGAAATCGATTCCAATAGTCAGACAAAATCAGAAGAGATTACGCGGGCGGAATCGGAAATCGAAAGAACCAAAGAAGAAATTCTTAATCTCGAAAAAGAATTGAAAATTAAATTCGACGAACGGACCGAATTGACCCAATTGCAAAATCAGATCCGCGATGAACATAGTACAATTCAGGAAAGCCTGGATAAACGCGAAACGGAAATAAAGTCACTTCGTCAAGCCCGGGATGAAGCGGGAACCGAACTGCACCAACTGGAGCTTAAAATGGCTGAGGCGGAAGCTGAGGAACGACGTATCCGTCAGAAGATATTCGAGGAGTATGATCTTAGTGTTGACGAAGTCAGCGTTGAACTGCCCGACAAGGAATTATCGGTCGAGCAGCGAAAGATTCGGATGCAGGAACTCAAGGAACAGATGAAAGATTTCGGCGCGGTTAATCTTCTGGCTCTTGAGGAATACAAATCAACCCGGGAGCGTCAGGAATTTTTGACGACGCAGATGGAGGATTTGATTAAGGCGAAATCTACTCTGCAATCGACAATCACTAAAATCAATCTGACCGCCCGGCGGATGTTCCTTGATACTTTCGAGCAGGTTCGAGAGAATTTCAGACAGGTCTTTGCCGAGCTGTTTACCGGCGGCGAGGCCAATATTCGGATGATTAATGAGGATGATCCACTTGAAACACCGATTGAAATTATTGCCCGCCCTCGCGGCAAAAAATTACTTTCGATTACGCAGATGTCCGGCGGCGAAAGAGCTTTAACAGCCATTTCATTACTTTTCGCCATCTATCTGGTGAAACCCTCGCCTTTCTGTATTCTCGATGAAATCGACGCCCCTCTCGATGATGCCAACATTCATCGCTTTCTAAAAATTATTAAGACTTTTTCGGATCAGACACAGTTTATTATTATCACCCATAATAAGATTACCATGGAAGCGGCAGATGTTCTATATGGCATAACGATGGAACAGCCGGGTGTTTCACGAGTTGTTTCGGTCCGTTTTAATCAGTCGGATAATGATGATCTGATAGATACATCGCTAACCGATCGAAAAACGGACGTTGAAACAGATGTCCCTGATTCAATTCAGGAAAGAATGACGCCGGCGGTAAATATCAAATCAGCAGATGAAGTCGATAACTGAGTCAGGGCAGTAAATTTATGATTTCTCAGTTTAAAAAGCTTAAAGAATCCCTGTCAAAAACAAGAGATAATATTCTCGGCAAAATCGGCCGTTTGATAAAGGGGCGGAAAATTGATGCTGAACTTCTCGATGATATTGAAGAGATTCTGTTAAAGTCAGATATCGGCGTGGCCGCTACCGACCGGGTAATCGAAAATCTGCGAGAGCATGCCGCCCGGCAGAAGATATCCGATTCGGAGGATGTCTTTAGCCTGCTGAAAAATGAACTCTCTGAAATACTGACGCGTAATAAAAAAGAATCGATCCTCAATAATGAGACCAAGCCGTATGTCTGGTTGATTACTGGTGTGAACGGAACCGGCAAAACGACAACTGTCGGCAAATTGGCCTATTATTTTAAAAATAAAGGCAAAAATGTGATGATTGCGGCCTGCGATACTTTTCGCGCAGCGGCGGTCGAACAGCTCGAAATCTGGGCCGAGCGCTCCGGTGTGAACTTTATAAAGGCACATACCGGCGCCGATCCGGCGGCTATTGCCTTTGATGCCTCGGTCGCCGCTAAAGCGCGCGATATTGACATACTGCTGATTGATACGGCCGGTCGACTGCACACCAAAGCCAATCTGATGCAAGAGTTGAGCAAAATCCGCCGGGTAACCGAAAAAAATATTCCGGCTGAACAGATTTCAGCGCGGTTGATAATCGATGGTACTACCGGACAGAATGCACTGTCGCAGGTCAAAGTTTTTACGGATGCCGTAGGCTGTGACGGCCTGATTGTAACCAAACTTGACGGCACCGCCAAAGGCGGTATAATGATCGCCATTGCCGAGGAGTTATCGGTTCCGGTTGATTTTATCGGGGTCGGCGAGAGGATTGAAGACCTGCAACCGTTCAATGCTGATGAATATGTGGAGGCGCTTTTTGCAGATTGAGAAAATTCAGGTTAAGACTCATCATCGTGAGGAATTGATTGATATTACGAATGATGTCCAAAATTATGTCAATCGTGTCGGCCTGATCGACGGATTTATTATCGCCTTTGTGCCACATACCACCGCGGCGGTGACTATCAATGAAAACGCCGATCCGAGCGTATGTCGGGATATCCTGTATAAGCTCAACAAAGAGATTCCGCAGCGTGAGAATTATCAACATGGTGAGGGTAATTCAGATGCGCATATAAAATCATCGCTAATAGGAGCCTCGCTGCAAATAATCGTAACCGGAGGCCGACTTATTCTCGGAACCTGGCAGGGAATTTATTTCTGTGAGTTTGACGGCCCACGGAATCGTAAGCTTTATCTTAAAGCGATAGCTGACCATGCTCCGGATTAATATAATTGCGGTCGGTAAAAACAAAGAGTCGTGGGTTGAGGACTCAATCGCCCATTATATAAAACATCTTAAGAAATTCTCATCAGTCAATATGATATATCTGCCCGATATAAAAAAGGCGAAAAATCTGTCTGAGTCGGAAATTAAAAAACGAGAAGCCGGGTTAATTCTGGATAAAGCGAGGTCGGATTATAAAATAGCCCTCGATGTCAGAGGGAGTAAGTACAGCTCGCAGCAATTTTCGAAATTCATTGAAAGATTGCTTAACGATTCGGGAAGTAATGTCGATTTTATCATCGGGGGCGCCTTTGGTCTGGATCAGAGTTTATTAGACGTTTGCCATAATATCATATCCCTCTCTTCTTTGACTATGTCACACCAACTGATCCGACCGGTACTGCTAGAGCAACTTTATCGTGGGTTCTCTATTTTATCGGGCGGGAAGTACCACAAATAGTCAGAGCCGATCGAATGATCGGCTCTGATTGAGGAAAGCATATCAAAATATATGGGTTATTTTAA
>CAZJLX010000138.1:0-6668 GCA_964546545.1 uncultured Ignavibacteriaceae bacterium
CGCTTCAATCTGAAGATCGATATTGATATCATCGCCCACTACCAAACCGCCGGTTTCCAAAGCGGCGTTAAATTTCATCTTATAATCACTGCGCTTGATTTTTGCGGAACCCTCAAAACCGATGCGATCCTCGCCCTTCATACCCTTGGCCTTACCAAGAATCTCAAACGGAACGGATACCTTATTTTTGATACCCAGCATACTCAGATAACCATGCATGACATAACCATCCTCGGTTTTTTCAACCTTGTTGCTTTCGAATATCATCTCCGGATATTTCTCGACATCGAAAAAATCCGCGGAACGAAGGTGCTTGTCGCGACTCTCATTATTGGTATTAACGCTGGCGGTTTTAATCGTGGCCATTACCTTTGATTTGGCAATATCCTTTTCATCGTACATAATGGTGGCGTCAAAGTCGGTGAAATTACCCTTGACATTGCTGATGACCAGATGTCGCACCGAAAAGCCGATGTACGAATGTGCCTTATCAATCTTGTATTGATCGGCCGCAAACAGCGAAGCAGAAGCGAAAATAACCGCGACCAAAGTCAGAACAACAGTTCGTAATTTCATTGTTTTGCTCCTTATAATTTTATCACTCTAATGTTTTCATTTTAGTTTTCTCATGCCAGTCATTTTATAAAAACCGGCCTAAGGTATAAAATGTTCCCTTTTACACACAATTCGATCGAGTATATTGGAGAAACCAGGTCTATAAATATGAATATTTAATCAGGCGGCTTTGGAACTGATTAGGACTGAATGGCTTAATAAATAAACAATGCAATATATGTCACATATTAGCCCGGCTTAAAAAAGCCGATATAAACAGACATCTTGCTATCATTTATCCTGATTGAGAATAAATCAAAAAATAAAGAAAGGAAAAATTCGGCAAAATTTATTGCATTTTTAAGCGGTTCAGTGGCCTCCGATTTTATGGTTCCGAATACAGATTGCCGGTCGACCCGGCATTATCGGTAGTTCAAGCAAGTATGGATCGAGATTGGTTTTAAATGTCCCGGAATCCACATCTTTCTTTACTAATAACATTCCGTCTCTTTCGTAAACAACTCTGTTCGAAGAGTCGTCCGAAGAGGCATTAGTGGCGGGAAGGAGCAGCCATAAAAAGACTGTCAGAGCCAATAAAACAACTATGTTGCGCATCAGCTCCCTCCTTTCGAAGACAAGTAGTTTTGCACGCCCAACCCGGGCTTAATCCATCCGCCAAGTCTCCGCCGGAAGGCTGCGAGGTTACAATATCCTCCCTGCGAAGCTATTAGCAGTCCATTGCCAGAATAATGTATCAAATTATGTGCCTTTTGTATCCGGGATGTAATTTTTTACGTTAAGGCATTAAAAGATAACGACATAGAAAAGCGGTTGTTTTTTGCCTTTCTAACAACTCGTATAATATCCCGAAAGTTATTATTCAAATCACAATTCCTGCGCCTGAATGTATCATATTTGCCTATTTTAGCAAGACCATCTTTTTGGAATCGATAAAATCACCGGCCTTTATTCTGTAAAAGTATATTCCTGATGAGACTCTTTCGCCGGAGTAATTGTATCCATTCCAGACCACTTCATGTTCCCCGGCCGCTTCTGAACCGCTCAGCAAGGTGCTGATTTTTCTTCCGAGAAGATCATATATATTAATTGTAACATCCGTTCGGGTCGGAAGCGAATAAGTTATCGTCGTGGTGGGATTAAAAGGATTGGGGAAATTCTGGTTGAGTTTGTACTCATCAGGCAATATCTCCTGATCAGCTTCACTGACAGCGGTTTGTTCGCACGACAATGGACCGATATTGTTCATCTTACGGTTATATCGCCAAAACGGAGCCGGCGAATTACATGGATTATATGACGCCGGATAATTGATAAAAAGCTGACTGCTGTCAGGTGTCGGCATTATCATCTCGATTAAACCGTCGTCGTCAATATCACCCAGGGATGGCGTAAAGCGGTCGCTGTTCCAGGTATCAGTGGAGGCGATCAGTGGAAAACCGGGGAGAATTTCGGCATCGGCATTCCAGGCATAAAACCGTTGTGCTTTGTACGTATTAAACATATCATTGTTGGCACAACCGATAATATCGGTTTGATAGTCGCCGTTTATATCAGCCAATAAAAGCATATTAAGAACCGCCGGTTCAGGGGTGACAGCGAATAAGCCGCCCTCACTTCCGCTGAGAAATGACGAACCATCCAAATTCCAGGCCATAACATATCCGATATCAAGATCAAAAAATGAGGAGACCATCTCCGGCTCACCATCACCATCAAGGTCACCAAATATCGGCGAGGTCGGTACCACATAATCATCCAATCCCATATTCAGCGGCCAGCCGTCGATCAATTGCAGGCCATATTCAAATGCATAAACCGCATAGCCGTCATTGAGATAATATCCGTACAGAATCAGTTCATAAGAATTATCGTTATCGATATCAAAGGCCGACATTCCCAGACATCTGAAATCGGAACCGTTTTCCTGAATCAGAAGACTGTCCTCGGTTTCTCCGGTAAGATAATTTATCTGCCGAAGAAGGCTGTAGGTCTGGTTGGTGGCATACAGCTCATCGGTCCCGTCACCATTGAGATCGACCAAAAATGTTTCCGAATAAAAATCAAAGCGGTTAATTTCCCGGCCGTCCGATTCGAATAAGAATGTCTGTGACAGGGAACCGTCATACATATAAACATAAATTTCATCCATACCATCACTGTCAATATCTCTGAGGGCTATCTTGGGGAATTCATGTTCACCGCGATAATAGTTATTGACACCCGGATAAACTCCTGTATAACATTTAAAAGTCGTATCCGAAGAAGGGAAACCATATACGTAGGGCGGATCATAACCGACCGCGACAATGTCATCGATACCGTCATTATCCAGATTGCCGACCGCGAGCGGCACCATGTAATTGTTAGGTGGGACAGTCGGAAGATTATTTTCTTTTATCGTACCGTCCATGTTGAAAATTTGAATGCCATCGGATGTGCCGACAATTACTTCATTGACATTATCGCCGTCAATATCGCCATAATTGCTGATTATCGCGGGAAAACCATCCAATTTGTGACGCCAGGCCTGAGCGGTAGAAAATATCGACTGAACCTGAACCTCAATCAAATCGGAAACAAGCGGGATGCCATCGGCATAAACAGTCAAACGCAAGAAATATCGGGCTTCTGAAAGTTCCTCCAGGAACCACCGTCCGACAACATCATCATACACCGGTACTGAACCGCTGTCGAGCGATTCCCAGACCGCATCGACTGTGTCGATTTTATATTCCAGCCTGTAAAAGCTGAAATCGGGGCAATAGGCATTGCCCTCAACGGCGATATAATTGGAAATCGTATCTTCGCTTTGAGGGTTAATTATATGCGCCACCGATTCATTGGCGATATAAACGGTCGCATAGGCAAAATTCTCATTATCTACCGACAGCCGAATTGTGTACTGACCGGTCAATCCGTGAGAATCCCAATAGACAAAAGCATTGTTACTAACCGCCTGGTCGTCCGAGGCAAGATTTATCCAGGTCGTCGGATTGTTGCCCTCACCATAATCGAGCGACCAATAATTAAAATCCTCGCCGTCGGCATAACCACGAATCAGAATATACCCGGAGTCAATTGTGTTGGCATAAGGATAGAGGATTTTGGCCCGGCGGTGCGGCGTTATCTCAAGCGCATTTTTAAGATTTAAACGGCCATAACCGCTGTACTTATCATACCCGGTCAGATTCCAGCCGACATTATAAGGATCGGTTATATCATCGGCCGACATTTCCAATATTTCCCGGACTCGCGCCGGATTCAGGCCGGGGGAGACAGAGCGGATCCATGAGGCGGCACCAACCACATGCGGGCAGGCCATGCTGGTTCCCGAAGCCATATAATAGATATTGTCGACGATATGAACTTTCGGCTCGTAAGGATAATCGGAGGCGTACATATCAGTCGTATTGGCCCGCAGCGATAAAATCGATAATCCGGGCGCGACCAATGACAGATGTTGACCATAGGTGGAAAACGGCGTCACGAAGTCGGAATCATTCGAGGCGCCGACCGCAATCGTCAGATCATTGGCGGCCGGGTAATTTTTCTCTTCAAGTCCGGAATTTCCGGTCGCGGCGCAGAGAACAACCCCCCGGGAATTAGAATAATTAAGTGCTTCGTCTATCAGGTCACTTCGGTATACCGTCCCAAAACTCATATTGATTACGTCGGCCCCGTTATCGGCGGCGTAAATTATAGCCTGGGCTATTCGTGTAACCAGCGGCAGGGGATCAAAATTAAGCGCCATTATTTTGGCGTGAGGATTGATTCCGGTCATACCGATCTCGTTATCGGTTACCGCCGCCACGATTCCGGCGCAATGTGTGCCATGCCCGTACGTATCGGTTGGATCATTATCACCCGGATCGTCCGGATCGAGACTGGTGGAAAAGGCCCAGCCGACAACATCATCGATATAACCGTTATTGTCGTCATCGAGGCCATTATCGGCGATTTCGCGTGTATTGATCCAGATATTGTCCAT
Organism: uncultured Ignavibacteriaceae bacterium; assembly: GCA_964546545.1. Lineage (GTDB taxonomy): Bacteria > Zixibacteria > MSB-5A5 > GN15 > PGXB01 > CAZJLX01. The sequence goes on from CAZJLX010000138.1 coordinate 4,565, forward strand.
TAGATCGGGATGGTCCAGATCGGCACCGGTATCGACAATTGCCACTATCACTGTGTTGGTCTGATCCGGCGGATTCTCGTAAACTTCATACGCATCAATGTCGGAATCGGTTATACCGTTGGTCATAATCAACTCATCATTATAAGATCCCCAATGGCGGACCACATGATGATGCCCCTGACCGATATTGTTCAAACTCCACTGATACTGAAAAAGGGAATCGTTTGGAATAGCATACAATTCGACCGGATAGTCCGGCTCGGCATATTCCACATCCGGCCTGTTTTTGTATTCTTCCACCAGTGCCTGAAGCTCGCCGGCATCTGATAATTCCAAAACATAAATATCCCGAAAGAGCGGCGCGGACGGCATTTTTGCCTTTTGAGGAAGAAAAGATGAAAATGCTTTAACCGAGTATTTGGCGTTTAATTCATCAATTGACTTAATACCGCTTGTTGAATTACTCTTGCCGCCGGAATAGAGTTGCGAGCCGGTTTGTTGTTTGAACTTTACGATCAGTCTGGTAGTCTCCGGAAGATTTTTAGAATCATTATTATCAACCCGGTAAAGGGCGGAAACATTAGCGGCAGTTAAAAACAGGATCAGTGAGACCAAAAAAGAAATTTTTTTTGTATTCATCTTATAAATCTCCACGATATTATATGATGGCGAACTGTTTCAGCTATATAAAGTTACGAAAAAAGCCGGAATTTGCAAGCGGTAATTTTGATACAGACTTCAGGTAGACTTTTTGTATCAATCAATTATCAGCTTCTTCAAGGCGTCCGCCCAAATGTTTGGCGAGAAATTTTTCGGCGGCGGCGTAGAAGGTTTTTCTGTTTTCCGGTTTGGCAAATCCATGCCCCTCATCGGGGAATTCAAGATATTCATAATCGATTCCCTTTTTTTCCATGGCCGCTACAATCTGCTTTGATTCGGTGACTTTCACTCGCGGATCATTGGTTCCCTGTCCGATTAGAATCGGAATTTTAATATTATCTACTTTAAACAGCGGCGATCTCGACTTTAAGAACTCCTGTTCGGTGTCCGGGTTGCCGACCCGTTTATAAAACATCGCCAAAAGTGTCGACCAGTAAGGGGGGATTGAACTAATCAAAGTTGTCAGGGAACTTGGCCCGACTACATCAATCGCACAGCAAAATAGATCGGGCGTAAACGTGGCGCCGACCAGCGCGGCATAACCGCCGAACGAGCCGCCATAAATGGCGACTTTTTCGGGATCGGCGATTCCCTTTTTTATCGCCCAGTTGACGGCGTCAACCAGATCATCATGCATTTTACCGCCCCATTCGCGATCACCGGCGTTAAGAAAATCTTTGCCGTAACCGGTTGAGCCGCGGAAATTTATTTGCAGGCAGGCATAACCCCGATTGGACAGCCATTGCGTATCCGGATTGTAACCCCAGGTATCACGGTGCCAGGGACCGCCATGCACGTGGAGGACCATCGGCAGATTCGATTTATTTTGTCCCGGCGGACAGGAAAGATATCCATGAATGGTCAGGCCGTCGCGTGACACGAACGATACAGGTTCCATTTGAGACAGCGTATATTTTTTCAATTCGGGTCGATGATCAAAGAGGAAAGTCGCCTGTTTTAACCGGCTGTCATACATATAAAATGAGGTTGGGCCGCGATCGAATTCGAATCCGACCAACCATTTGTTTTTACTGCTATCACGCCCGATATAGTGCAGGTCCCCGTCTCTTATCTGCGCCAGTGCTTTAAAATCTTCTTTTATTGAATCATCAAGCGGAAGCCACTTCTGCCGCTCTTTTAAAAATGATATTGCCTGAATTTCATGATTGTCCGGATTAATTATAATTTCGCTTACATCATATTGCGGATCTTCGGCGATAACTTCGTATTCACCCGTGCCGATGTTCATCTTAATCAGGCGCCCGGCATTGGCCGAACGGGCATCGACTAAGTAAATCGAGTTACCGTCGCCGGAGAAACAGACCATCCGGCAACTGATATTATCTTCAGGCAACCAGGTCAGAAGTTTTTTCCAGTCCGCCTGTTCGGTTTCGCGAACCATCAGATCGAAGCTGCTGTCCTTTTGAGCCCTTAAGGCGCCCCG
>CAZJLX010000139.1:0-6667 GCA_964546545.1 uncultured Ignavibacteriaceae bacterium
CAATCGTTTACGTTGTCGTCGCATTGGGTAAGGTGATGCTGATCGGGGCCGACCAGGTCGTACAGCACAAGGAAGTTGCGCTAGCCATCGCAGGGCGGCAAGCGCTGGGAACCATCGGACTCGTCGTTGTCACGATAGCTGCAGCATTTTCAACAGGGTCGGCTATCAATTCAACGCTTTTTGCCACGGCACGGCTTGTATACGAAGTGGTCGAGGATGGGGAATTACCGGCCCTGCTCGATCATAAAAACAGGGCGGGGATACCGAACCGAGCAGTGATCGGATTAGGCACGCTGGCTGTGATCCTCGCAGTTTTTGGTACGCTCACCATCCTCGTCGAGGCTGCAAGCCTCGCCTTTCTGTTTACGTTTGCCATCGTGTGCGGACTTGCTTTTCGGGAGCGAGCTGGCTGGCGACTCGTCACGGGATTTGGTGCATTATCCGGGGCCGCTGCTTTAGTAGCCCTTGGTGTCCGCTTGATCCGAACCGACCCGTTGGCGCTCGTCTTCCTCGTCTTTGTGGTGCTTGTCGCCGTATTCGGTCGTCCGATCCTGCTTCGTTACGTACGCACCGAACGACGCCAAAATTGATCCAAAAAACTGGCCTTACGTTATTATCTTCCGGTGACATCCACTGCGATAGAAAAATCCAGCGCTGATATTAAAGTCGAACATTACTAAGTTTTAGGGAAAGTGATATTGGGGCCATCATTGACTTGAGAAGCCTCGGTGTGAATCGGGGCTTTTTTATTAAATAAAGGAGAGGCGATTTATATATTAGAACGATAGAAGTAATCCCTTTTATAATTAAAGATCAATTTGCCATGCGTCTCGTATAAAGTGGGAATTGGAAGCCAAATAATTCAGATCATAAAATCATATAAGCCAAAGGAGCTGAGCTCGGAAAAACCGGAGCAACTCGTGGATCTCCACATTGGTTATTATTGTGAATTGCATCCCGAAGACCCGCCCAGGTCACGTGAACTGATCCGCAATTCTCTACTACATCCTCATCCGTTATGGAACTTCTACCAATGGCTAATTATTGACACGGCAGCAGACATAATTGTCGGTGCGTCAGTTCTTTCTTATGAAAATCAGAAATCTCCCCGGTACGATTTAAAACAGAATATCGCTGAAATATTCGCATACATTCCCGGATTCCCACTTTCTTCGTAACAGGTATCCAATCAATAAGTTATGTTAAGTCGATTGTCATGTCGGTTTGCCCCGATACGCACCGATGCGGCAAGGTTCGCTCTCGTAGTTTACCGATTTGACCATTCTGACAAATCGTTTAATACCTTGACTTCTATTGCTGCTGCTGTAGATTGTTGCTGATAATTGTCGTCCGCAAGTCGGGCTAACCCTGTGTTGAGAAGCGCGACAGCCCAAGGACTTGCATAAAAGGGAAGGTATACCATGGCAATAATTACTATCACTCGTGGCGTGCAAAGCGGCGGCCGAGAGCTTGCCCGTCAATTGGCCGAACGGCTTGGATACCGCTGCATGAGCCGGGAAGTTATCTCTGAATGTGCCAGAAAGTACAATATCATGGAAGACGATCTGTATAAAAAACTGATTGAGGCACCCCGTTTATGGCAGCGGCTGTCACGGCAACATCGCCGCTACTTAATCTATATCCAATGTTCGCTCATAGAGGCTGCCAAACAGGACAATATAGTGTACCATGGTTACGCTGGCCAACTGTTTTTAAAAGGCGTGCAGCATGCGCTGAAAATAAGACTGGATACCCCGCTTGAAACGCGTATTCAGGCTGAGATGAAAGAGTACGGCAAGGATCGGGAAGCGGCTATCGAGTACATAGGGAAAATGGACAAGGAGCAAAACCGCTGGATCAGATTCCTGTATAAGAAAGACTGGTACGATCCGGCGTTGTACGATCTCTCCATCAATCTGGAAAATATTATGATAGACACGGTGTGCGAGATAGTCGAGCGCATGCTGGCAAGAAGTGAATTCCGTACGACCGAGAAATCCGTCAATATTCTTAATAATCTTTCGCTAAAATGCGAAGTGCAAGCGGCACTTGCTGCGGATGACGACCTGTGGAATCAGGACATCACGGTCAACGCCAACGATTCGATAGTTGTCTTACGGGGTGTTGTCAAGAGTGCCAAGATTCGTGACGCGATCATTAGGATTGCCTCGCAGGTTAAAGGCGTCGCTGATTGCGAAACTTATATCGGCCTGCTCTCAGATCCTTTGCACGGAGGATATTTCGGCGATAATTAGACGCCTTCACGCAATAGCCGGTATATGAACCTAGGCCTTCACTTATTTCGGAGTCGATTTTTGATATTGGCCGGAATCGGTACTATGGGAAGGTGGATTATAAAAGTCGCTCCTTCGCCCAATTTACTATCGACCTCAATATCACCGCCATGCCTTTCGATGATACCCCTGGAAACCGCCAACCCCAGGCCGGTCCCTTTGCCGGTTGGCTTGGTCGTGAAGAAAGGATTGAATATGGACCCCAGAATATGTGCCGGAATACCAGTACCAGTGTCAGAGATAATAAGGGCGATGAAGCCGATTTCCTTTTCTTCGACCGCCTTAATTGTTAAAATGCCTCCCCCGGGCATAGCATCGATGGCATTCAGTAACAGGTTCATCAAAACCTGATTGAGGAGTTCTTTGTCGCCAAAAATGGGGGGAAGATTGTTCCCAATCTTTATCTCAAGCTGTATCTTGCTAATCTTAATCTGGTTTTTGGCCAGTCGCACCGTATCCTCAACAAGCGTTTCGATTTGAATGTAGTCGGCATGGGTTTCGCTCTCACGCGCAAAGTCAAGCAAGTTTTTAACTACTCGCTGAGCGCGCTCTCCCTGTGAAGTGAGGTCATTGGCAATGTCCTGAAGCTCCTCATCGGAGAGGTCCTTATAGCTATCCATCAATATTGCGGAAGTAAGGATGATGTTGTTCAAAGGATTGTTAAGCTCATGGGCAACGCCGGCGGTGAGCTGGCCAATAGCCCGCATCTTATGCGACTCGACCAGGAGGTTCTGCCGCCGATCCAATTCAAACATCATATGATTAAGAGCAATGGCCAGTTGCGAAAACTCATCCTTGTACTTCCTTTTGGGGGTTATTGGCAGGAAGTCGCCTGAGGCAAAACGCTGGATGGCTTCCATAAGACGATTAAGTCGAGCAAGAATATGTCGGTGAACATGCGAAGCGATGAATATGGACAGGAGTAACAGGACCACGATGAGAGCCAAATCGATTCGTTTGGCCCGTTCGGTGGCGGAGGCTATTTGCTTCTGCTCGACCCGCGCGATATCAAGCGACAGAGCCAGTATTCGGGTTCCGCAATTTCTTAGTGTCTCCGCCGTAGTACGGAATTCCTCGGATTCGTCAAAGGCCGGAGTCTGCTCTTTCATGATCAGCGTGTCAACGATATTACAGTACTGATTTAAATAGTAGTAAATGCTGTCGATTTCATCGGTTCCGACAACGTGTCCCAGCTCTTTAGAGGCTTGTTCCAGGAGGACATTGGCCCGCGATACATGTTGCAGCACATCGGAAAGATCCGAACCGTACAGAAAATAATTCTTTTCGCTCCTGCGAGCCTCCTGTATTTCATTCGCGAATCTGTCGGCCAGTGTTACCAGCGCCACGCGGTCGTTTATGTCGGACAGCATGAACATGGTTGTGAAGGAAACGCCGGCCACGACAAGGATGAAAATAAGAAATATGAGAGTCAGCCTGAATCTGACGGAAAAGCTGGGACGTTTGAGAAGAGACTCCTTGACCTTTTCTTCCTCGGCTTGATATCCGGCCCGGCGGTCGGAGCGGAGACCTTCCTTCAAGATGTCAGACAGGGACGATTTTTTGATCCTGTCCTTTTCCATACTAGTCGGATTGTTGAGCGGCCCGGTCAATGACTTCCTTGAGATCCTGGGGCCGGAAGGGCTTGGATATGAAGTCAAACGCTCCTTTGGCCTGAGCCTCGCGAGCAATCTCTATGGTGGCGTAGCCGGTGATCAGGATAACCATGGTATTCTCCTTTTTCCCAATAACATGGTCAAGGACTTCCATGCCATCGATATTATCCATGCGGATATCTGTCACTACTATATCGAACCGCTTTTCATCAATACGCTCAATCGCTGACCGGCTGTCGACAAACGTCTCTACAGCATATCCGGCTTTGCTGAGAAATTGCTGAAGCCTTTTGCAGACGACGACTTCATCATCTATGATGCAGATGCCAAGGTTGGAACCTTTCATGGTCAATCCTCCGAAAGGACAGTTTATTTAATCTTGGTGATAATGGTCGCGTAGACCCGCCTCCGTTTGATATATGCCCGCACCACCTGAATTATTATTATTATTACCCCCCCTAATCCGCTGACATACAGAAAATATTTGCTAACACTATTCAGTATAGGAAAAGATGACCGTTCGACGATATCGTATATTTCGAGTTGTACCATGTAGATCGGTATGGCGATAGCCCGACTGATAACGCAGAGAACGATGATAATCGCCGTCACCCATCGAATTATCACCTCATTGACAACTTTTGTACCGTATGTCCCGACATAGATGCCCAGCAACGAACCGAGATATAAAAGCAGGACGAGCCGGATGTCGACAAATCCCTCGAAGGCATAGTTGATGGCGCCGAAGGCTCCCATAAACATAGCCAGAAACAGCTCAGTTCCTGCGGCAACCGCGGTGGGCACGCCGAAAACGTATATCATCGCGGGCATGCCAACGAATCCGCCGACGCCGATTGTCCCCGCCAGATATCCGGTAAAAAGACCGACGACCAGCAACGTCCATAAGGACACCCTGACATCAGCAACCGGGAAATAAATGGTGGGAAAAAGACGGAGTTTGGACAGGTAATTGGCTATTTTTCTGGAGGGACCTATTTCGCTCTTGGCTCTCGACTTAATAACGTCAATCAGCATGAATATCGCTACTCCGGTCAGGATAACTACAAATACCGTGCTGATATACATATTGGCGGCAGCACCCTTGTCTCCATGCGTGTCGCTGATACCGAACAGAGAGGTCGAGATTAAAACCGCCAACCGAATGCCTAACAGCGCCGGAATCAGCATGAATATCCCAAGCTTTTTGTCAACATGGCCGAGTTCGCCATGTTTCCTCGAGCCTACCATAGCCTTGCCGAACTTGTGGGTGATATTTGATCCCACCGCAATGACTCCCTGAATACCCAAATTCATCATCCCCGGCGTCATAAAAAACGCTCCACCGCTGCCGACGAATCCGCTCAGCACGCCGCCGACAAATCCCAGAGCGATGATCTGTAAGGCATTAGTCAGCGTTAAGTGTATAAACAAATCTCCCATTACTTCTCCATGATATGTTTAGTCCATACCGATCATTCGCAGGAACAAACCTGTAGCGGAACTGTAGATGAAAGCAAAGGTCGGGACAAAAATCACGATACAGGTAGCCGATAAGACCCGGGCAGAGGTACCTTCATGTAAGAGAAAAGCCACAATCGAACTTTCAAAGTGAAATACGACCACCAAAATTAAAGCGGTGAGAAGAGCGGCGAATGCCATCTGCATTATCCGCTTTGCCCCGAATTTATATTGGGTCCTGATTTCCTGCATCGTCACTGCGGGCGTTTTCAACGAGTCGGAAAGTGTATTGGACCATTCTTGAATCGAACGCTTTCTCGCCTCCCGGCTCTTGGAAAGGAAGATATTATCGAAAATAATGAGCCTGTATTGAACCGAACGGTCAATAGCGCCGATAAGACCCTTTAGTGAGCCTTCAAGCACTCGCTTACCGCCCGCCCGCCCATTATTTATAAGGTAATCATAAATTCTGGTAATGTCTTCAGGTTCCCGCGGCTCTATTTCATCGCTATCATCAATAATACCGGTTTTACGCCATGTCTCCGGCCCCCTTCTCTCGACCGTTTCATCAATAGGCAATACCGTCGATTCCTCGCCGGGCGTAAACTTGATAACCTCAACCGCCGCATCCCATGAATTAGCCAGGGAGAGCACGTCGGCGCACGAACTGTCGTCGACGTTAAATGCCTCCTGTATCCAAAGCACATTCGTCTGCGCTTTGGTACAAACGATCTGTGTGGCTCCCGGAAGTTCCTGCAGCACATTGGTAATTTCACCGGCCTTCTTTGCCTGCAGATAGGAATAGGTTACGTACACAATCCCACTGCGAGCCATTGTCTTGACATTTAGGTCGGCTGTCCTATCATCCCTTGCCAGTGACAGCCGGGCTTTGGAGGCCAACAGGAGATCTTTGAGAGCGCTAATTGAGGCTGGTGTCGGTTGAAACTCAGGCAACTGTGCCATAGAGCAAATAGACGTGGCAGCATTGCCCGGACTGATCTGACTGAGATTAAGAACGAGATCATACAGCGTATAAACATCCCAGTCGACATTGTAAAACTTCTTAGCCCATTTTCTGCGGTCCTCTTCAACGGCTTCAATATATTGTTTGGCTTTCTTTCGGGAGAGATTCAGGCGGGATATAACCATTTTGATTCGCTGTTCCATGTCGGCGACTACACGAATTCGGAGAACATGATCTATCCTCGGCAGCAGCAGGTGGCCAGTTCTGCCATGATAAACGATATCATGGTCAAGCGCTTTTTCGCACAGAATGGATGTAGCCAGTGATTTATAATGCTC
>CAZJLX010000140.1:0-6661 GCA_964546545.1 uncultured Ignavibacteriaceae bacterium
CGGCGGACAGAAAAACCGGACGTTTATCTTCGATAAAGAGGCCTGCATCAGCTCTTTCAGTCGGCTGTTCGAGGCGACACCGCCGGAAATTGTCACCGCCTTGACGCCGAATTTCCGCGCCGCTCGTTTACTTTTAACGACCAGCACCTCCAGCGCCGCCTCCTGAAACGAGGCCGCGATATCGGCTCTTTTGGTTTCCAGCACCGCCTCGGAAAGATCGCGAACATGAAGCGCCACCGCCGTTTTCAGACCGGAGTATGAAAAATCGTAACTCTTTTCTTTCATTATTCCGCGCGGAAACCGGAAATAGTGCCGATCACCGATACCACCGAGCCGATCGATCTCCTGTCCGCCCGGGTAACCCAGGCCAAGCAGTTTGGCGATTTTATCGTATGCCTCACCGACCGCGTCATCCTTGGTCTGTCCCAGCAGTTTGTACTGACCGAATTTCTCGACCAGAACGAGCGAGGTATGTCCGCCTGAAATAATCAACGTAATATGTCTTTCGGGAAGATAATCATGCACCAGAAGATTGGCCGCGATATGTCCTTCGAGATGATTGACCGCCACAAACGGTTTGTCGTAGCCGTAGGCCAGCCCTTTGCCGAAATTCAGCCCGACCAGAAGCGCCCCGACCAGACCGGGCCCGTACGTCGCGGCGATCAGATCAATCTGCGTCGGTTGAACAGCGGCTTCCGTCAGCGCCTTTTTATAAACCGATGCGATAACTTTCAAATGTTCGCGACTGGCCAGTTCCGGTACCACGCCGCCGAAATCGGCGTGGACCATCTGGCTGAGAATAATATTGGAAAGAATCTTATCCGAATTTTCGACGACCGCCACCGAGGTTTCGTCGCATGAGGTCTCGATTCCGAGCGTTATCATTTTTTCTCAAGCAGCCTGACCGAATCGGCCGATTTGTAAAGAATCAAAACCGAGGGCGGTGTCGCCACCTGCACCGGGATATACCCGGCTAAGTCGAGCATGGTATAATCGGCGATGATTGAAAAATGATCGGCGGTCAGACTGTCGACAATACCGGTTTTACCGCCGATCCGAATCTCAACCCGGGCCGGATCGACTTTAAATTTTATACCGGGCGGAGCATTAATCAGTTTAACCGGAACTTCGCCAAATACTCTGCGCTTGATCGGCTTAACACCGACTTTCATGAAAACCGAATCGGGAATCATGCGCAGACCGTAAATATCCGGATATTGCAGAGCAATGTGGCTTTCGAAATCATCCCGGACCCCTTCGATCACTTTCTCCTCGGTATTCACAAATTTGATTTGGCGAATATCGTTGCGCGGACCGACAAGAGTGACCATATCCGGCTGGAATGTTTTAATGTCATCAATCGCAAAGCCATCATCCGGGACAATTATAACCTGCGAATGGATCGGGACATCCATAGTCAGTTTATATTCGCATTGCAGAACAACTTCGCGAGGTGACACGACATCGAGAAGCTCGACCTTTTCGCCCTTGATCAAAAAAAGGTTGCCGGTCGAAATTTCCGTTTTAAATTTTGCCGCACGACTGCCGCTGACCACCAGTTTCAAGCCGCTTTTTTTCCAGTCGCTGCGAAGTAATGCTTTACCCTCCGCCTGGACCAAAACCTTGATTGAATCGGGCGGGGGCTCGATCAAAACCAGATCTTCGGAAAGATCCACCTGGGCCAACGGCAGAATGATTTCATATTGATATGATTTTTCGGTCGCGACATGAAACCAAAGCAGAAAGGCTAGCAGGAGGGCGGCAATTTTCACCCATAAATTTTCAAATATTTTTGGCATACCGATTATTTACTCGAGGTGCCGATCGGCTTGCCGTAGCTGATTTCGCCATTATCAATCCGTAATGAAAAACCGCATTCCGGATTGGAACAGACCCAGGCTTTGTACATGATTGTCGCACCATCGCGGCCATAATCGGAGAGGGGCAGCATGGTGCCATTACCACATTTAAGACAGATAGGAAGTTGGCCTAATGACATAAGTTGGTCCTCTTTATTATAAATTATTACTTCTGTTTTTCAGCACCGTTAATAAATCGGTTCGGGTGCCCGAATTATGCTCGACAATAAGATCAGAAAGTCGCCCTCCATTCAGATGCACCGGATGAATTTCCGACGGGTGATCCAGCGATATTTTTAAATCGGCTTTTTTTGATAAATACTCATTCTCCTGACCCCAGAAGAACAGCACACCGCCTTTTCCGTCACACAGAACCGCATCATCAAATCGATCACCATTGTAATCGGCCGACCAATTTACCGCCACTTCCATCGTCGGTTGAGGATCCTCAAAATTAAATCTGAATTCATAGGCCCGACGGTTTTCCGGTTCATTGACCGGCAAACCGGATTGAAATGGATAAATTAAAAGATTCAAATCGGCCTTTTTCATCAGAAGCATCTTGGTCGCCGCCATTGAACCCAGTTCTACCGCCGGAATAACCAATTCGGGCACCTGATCGTTATCATAGTCATTAATTATTAGATTACAATGTGAATCAGACAAATTCAGTTCCTTGCGGAAACCGGATTCAATCCGGCCGTTATTATCTGCGATATAAAATCTGATTTTCGTTTCGGTGTTGGTCAAACCGCCCGAGGTATACAATATCGCCACATCCGGCCTTTTATCATTATTATAATCAAAGAGACGACTCCGGAAATAGCCTTTTAAATATTCGGGGAAAAATATCAGGGAGAGATCCGGATCCTGCGAAAAATTACCGGTCTCATCCTGATAGAAACAGCACACTTTGCGATCCCACAAAAAGTAAATATCTTTGCGACCGTCCAGATTACCATCGACAATCTCAATCGAAGCCAGACTGAAACTTATTTCGGCCGATGCCGCGCGATAAAAATCATTAAACTGCTTTTCACCGCTATAGCAAGCAATCGGTGCGAAAAGCATATTTAAAAGCTCATATTCATCATTATCACCAAATTCATAAATGGCATATCCTCGACTGGTGGGAATAATCATCTCCAGCGCGGCGTCGCCGATAATATCAAAAAGGAAGGGTGTCGAAATGATACCTCTGAAATTCGGGAAGGAAAAAATCGTTTTTTGCCGTACCAAACGCTGCGGCCCGGAGAGTCCTCCGCCGGAAGTAAACTTAAACAGGCTAACACCATCAGCATCAATAAAAACAATATCTGTCCTGCCATCATCATCGACATCGCCGGCATCAATTTGCGCCACGCTCGATGGCAGTGCCATTAAATAATCGGCCCGGGTCGAAAATCCTGTATTTGCCTGTTGTATAAACAGAGCCATGTATCGGTTTTCAAAATCATCGGCCGGAGAATAGACCAAAACGATATCGATTAGATCGTCATCATTAAAATCACCGGTCCGAAATCCGGAAATATCTCCGTCTATTTCAAGAGTATAAATATCAAAAAAGTCCTGATCGGCCGCATGGGATATACCGCCGGCGACAAATATATAGAGGAACAAAGTTATAAATGTTAGATATAGAAATTTAATTGACATTATGCCAGCTCCACCTCGTCATCCCGGTAATTGCCCACAGTAGTTTAAGATAACCAAAACTTTTAACGATTTCAACTCAAATTATCTGAAGAATAAAATCACTTTTTTGGTATTAAGCACCTGTTTTTTTTTGATTAACTTTTACAACCGATATAAAGATAGATATCCCTGCCGCTTACCAGGCCGGGAATATTTATAAATCCCGACTCAGGTAGTAAAATCGGCATAAACCATGATCGGTTCCCAGCCAAAGATATGGTTCGTCAAATATCAGATCCTTGATATTATCCGAAGGCAGGCCATCCTGGGTTGTATAAAGCTCCTTATAAGGATTGCGGCCGGTGGAGATAAGCAGTAATCCCTGGGCCGTTGCCGCGGCTATGAGTGTATCTTTGACATCAATAGCCCGGGCACCGCCATATCCACTGACTTCGGGATATAGCTCAATATCGGCGCTTTTAATATTTATCGATACGATTTCGTAATCGGTCGCAAGCCAGACAGACTTGCCGTCAAATTTAATATCGTTTATATAGGCCGATTCGGAAATTTCCGGAATCGATAAAACGGAAATATTGCCAGTTGGCCGATTAAGCCGATACAGACCCTGCGAGGTACCGATCCAGATATCATCGCCGACAATTTCCATCGCGAGAATCGCCACCGATGGCAGATTTATTCCGCCGACCGTTTCAAGCGTATCACCGGAGATATAGGTCTCGACCAGACCATGTTCGCTGCCGATATAAAGTCTGTTGCCAACCATAAGTAATGATAGAATATTGTCATCGGGAAGGCCGTCGTGATGATTGAGGCGTAAGTTCTGATTCAGATCATGCTTGCCTATAATACGAACACCATCGTTAGTGGCCAAAAAAACATTATGTTCATTAAAGGCTATATCATGAATATCATCCGGTTTATTTAACAAAGTGCCGAAAAACTCAAAATATCTGAAATCGTTTTCCTCGATATCAAACATAGTCGCTCCCGATCGGGAAGAAAGAGCAGACTCCCCGCCCATCCAAAGTTGACGGTTTTTATCCATCCCCAGCGTTATAATATCATTCTGGATTAGGCCATAAGTTAAAAGATTTATCTGGCGGCTGCCTTTGTCAGCCATCGCCGGACCAAGACCGTCAATGGCCAGCCAGAGATTACCCCAACTATCATCCAATATTTTTCTTAAATAAAATCGCCGGTCATACTGATCCAGTAAGGCGCCACCCGGAAGATAGGTATAACCCCAGGGTGCAAAAAACTGGTCTTCCATCGTCACCGTTCGAACCACGGAGGTCGCTTCCGGCATTTCATATTCAGAACTCCAGCTTTTCATTGTTTCCGAATATAAAAAAATGCCCAGATCGGTGCTGAGCCATAGATTGGCATCATCAAATGAAACACGAAAGCCATATATTATGGTCGGAATTATACCGGGTATCGGACCGATTGGTTCGGCCCATTTCCTCTCGTTTATATTGTACCGGATTATGCCATTGTCCGTCACAAAGTAGACATATTTATAACCGACCGCCATAGTATGGATATTGGTATATTCTCCATAATTCAAACATATCTCATCTTCATCTCCCGCCATTGAAACGGACAACAGAGGACCCGATATCAGAAAAAACAGAGTAATAAAAAGCAGCCTTTTCATCGCTTAAGACTTTCGAGTGTCCGTATCACCGCCAGACTCATAATGGCTGTACCATAATAAATGGCTCTTTCATCGGCAATAAAATGAGGCGAATGCCACGGTTTATTTGCCTTAATTTTGTCGTTTTTGACACCAAGACGGAAAAAGGCACCGGGAATTTTTTTCAGATAATAAGAAAAATCCTCACCACCCATCGTCGGTTGTGTTTCGTCGATTTTTTTGCCGCCAAAAAGCTCCAAATAAGCCGACGCTATATATTTATTGGCAACGGTATGGTTTTCCAAAACCGGGTAACCGGAAAGAATATCAAGTTTATACTTGGCGCCTCTCGCCCGGCAGATACCGCTGATGGTTCGTTTCAACAGGCGGGGCAAAGCCCGGGCATTATAGCTGTCGAGCGTTCGCGCCGTTCCATTAAGAATAACCTTATCGGCGATGACATTTCGAACCGTGCCGCCGTTAATCGTGCCGAAGGTGATGACGACCGGCTTTAATGGATTAGTCTCCCTTGAGACAATTTTTTGTATTGAGCCGATCATTTCCGCGGCCACAGCGATTGCATCTACTGCCCTGTGAGGCAAAGCGGCATGACCGCCCCGGCCAAAAACGGTTATATCAAAATCGATTACCGAAGCCATCACAGGGCCATCACGAAGAGATATTTTCCCGGTTGTCAAAGTCGGATCGACATGCAGGCCATAAATCATCCCGACGTTCGGATTTTTTAAAACGCCCTCTTTAATCATTGCCGACGCGCCGCCGGGCGGTTGTTCCTCGGCCGGCTGAAAAAGAAATTTTACGCCTCCGGGTAATTCTTTTTTCAGAGAATTCAAAAGCAGCGCCGTCCCATACCCCACCGACATATGAATATCATGACCGCAGGCGTGCATCCTACCCGGAATAATTGACTTAAAAGGCAGGCCTGTTAATTCGGTAACCGGAAGAGCATCAATATCAGTTCTTACAGCAACCTGCACTTTTTTCTTTTCATTAATTAATCCGAGAAGTCCGGTTTTTAGTTTTAGCCGTTTTGTCTTAATTTTTTCACGGATTAAATGTCCGTTGATATATTTAGTCGTCTGAAATTCCTCATAAGATAATTCAGGATTTTTATGAAGATGCCGACGGAATTTCACCAGTCGGGGAAACAATTGATCTGATAATTTTAAAATAGTCTCCGTATTAATAGACATATCTGAATTCCCTTACCGCCGAAAAGCAGGTTATTGCTTATGCCTCGTTACTTTAATAAAGGTTTTTATCTATCCAATGTCAAATGTCTGTTTTGCTCTAATTATATTGTAACCTCCGGATATGAAAAAGGTCTCTTTTTTATTGCATAAGTCACCACATTTATTGTAAAATCCGGTTATGAAATTATTTCGTCCATTAATAATAGTTTCGTTCCTGTTGCTTATATCAACATCGGCACCGGGGATGGATGGTTATCAGTCATTTTCTTTCGGGGGCAGTTTTGCCTATTCGA
>CAZJLX010000141.1:0-6648 GCA_964546545.1 uncultured Ignavibacteriaceae bacterium
CATCCAGACATTATCCCCGGCATGTTTGATCGGTTTAATATTGTCGGCTGTATTATTATCTTTAGCAGCTTCGGTTGAATTATTGGCTGCATTGGAACGGACCAACTCCATGGCCCGGGTTACGACCGCTTTTAATTCGGCGCGCGTAAACGGTTTGGCGACATAATCAAACGCACCCAGTTGAGTCGCCTGAAGAGCGGTGTTGATAGTCGCATACCCGGTAATCATTATAATTGGGATATTTGGTGCAAATTGCGTCACCTCTTTCATAAGCTGCAGGCCGTCGATTTCCGGCATCATCAGGTCGGTTAATATTATATCGGGTGGATCGGAACGAATAATAGAGAGTGCTTCCGGTGCGGAAAGTATTCCCGAAATATCAAGATTTTCGTTTTTCAGTATTTTGTTAACGCTGTCAAGAACAACCTGCTCATCGTCAACTACCATTAACTTCATTTTGCGTTCCATGATATTAACTCCCGTTAGGTTGTTTCCTCTTTTATGTCGGCCCCGTTTTTAATGGCCGCCAAAAGTATTTTAAATATCGCCCCGCCGCCTGCGGCCCGGTCCACTTCTATCAATCCCTGATGACGTTCGACAATACCCCAGCTGACGGCCAGACCCAGTCCATTCGTACCACGAGTGGAGAAAAAAGGTTCGAATATTTTATCCTTTAAATTCTCCGGCACTCCCGGGCCGTTATCCTCAACGGCGATAAGACAGCGATCCGATTCCGAATCGTAAGCGGCGGAAAGTTTAATTACACCCATTTCTTTCATCGCATCGGCGGCATTCATCATCAGGTTTAAAATTACCTGTTGTATCTGTTGTCGGTCGCAAATAATATCCGGTACTCTTTCATCCAGATTTATATCTATGGTAATATTGCGGAACTGCGGCAGCTTTTGCACCAGGGCAAGAGATTGATTGACGATTTTTTTCGGATCGGTTTTTTCAAGGTGCAGTTTTTGCTGACGGGCAAAATCAAGCAGATTGCGGACTATTCCCCGACAGCGCATTGTTTCCCGAATAATCACTTTGATGTCATCATAACGAGGGTCTTTCCTGTCTGTTTCCTCAAGCAAATCCTCGGCATAGGCCAAAACTCCTGTCAGAGGATTATTGATTTCATGCGCCACACCGGCGGCAAGTTTTCCCACCGCCGCCAGTTTACCGGCCTGAACCAACTGCTCTCCTAATTCCTTTTCGGAGGTGACATCACGGGATATAGTACAAACACCGATCACCTTGCCGCTGTAGTCGGTCAGTGGAAAACGAACCGTTTGATAATGCCGGTCACGACCGTCGATATGGAAGATCTCGTTGAAACGTTGATACCGGTGATTATCAATAACTTCGCGGTCATGTTGTTTAATCATTTTCGTGGTTTCGGAATCAAGTATATCCTCCGGCCGATTGCCGATAAATTCGTCCGGTTCGCGTCCCAGGGCATGTGCGCAGACCGGATTGACGATTATATATCGTCCACTGAGATCTTTAATCGAAATCCAGTCATGGGCCGAATTGATAAACTGTTGAAAACGTAATTCGGCGCTTTCTATTTCGCGATGAAGCCGCACTCGTTCGGTAATATGGTGCCATGTCCCGACGAGGGCGTCGATTTCAAGGTCCTGATTTAGTATCGGAGCAAAGGTAATTTCCCAATGCTGCTCCTCGGGTGAGTTGATAACCCAGTCAAGCGTACTGGGCAAACCTGATTCAAGAATATGATCGATCAATCTGGTAGCCTCATCGCACAGCCCATTCAGAATTGTACTATCCAGAAGTTCGTTACAGGACATGCCGACCGCCTTTTGCTCTGACGAACGGGCAAAACGACTCATACTTTTATTAATCCGTAAAATTCTCTTGTTCGGATCAAGAACGACAACAAGGTCAGGAATGGTATCGACCAGACTCTGGAGGAAAAAACGCTCCCGCTCGATTTTCTGCTCCATTTTGGTAATTTCATGAAGGCGTTTTTCCTGTTCTTCACGGGCATAAACCAGATCCCAGAAAATATGGGCAAACCGGTGATCAATAAGCCTGACACCATGTGGCAGAAGTCCATATATCTGTTCCAGGATTTCATCCCGCCCGGTTAATTCGATAACTTGTTCCAACTTAGGCAAGGCAAGAGCCTCGGCCATATCACTGCTGGTGCGGATACCCATCTGGCGGGCCTTTTTCATACCCGGTGCATCGGGATCGGTATCAACAACACAACTGACATCAATAATGAACTCACGCAAAAAGGTACTTAAAGTAAGTTCCAGAATTGCCTGACAGCCTTTTCCGCCGCCTATGATTACCGTTCTCATTTTGACCGACTTTTTAAATAGGTTTATACAAAATTAAATAAAACATCATTTTTTATCAAGTCTTTGGAAAATCAATCATAAGCATTTCTTTATAATCATCCAACAACTGAGACAGACTCTGATAGGGCGCCTTCGGGCGAACCGTAAAATGGTTTAAAATATTATTCAGATTATCGGGGATATAGGGATACAATTTTTGCAGGTTCATAACGCGATATTCATAGAAGGCCGAGGCATCCTCACCGGTGAGATTACCTTTAATCGCGTCTGAAAAATGCTTACTTTTAAAAACATTTTTAAACGAGTTTATTCCCTTACCGACCGCATAATTTACAATATTGCCCATGCTCCAAACATCAAAATCAGAGACATGCTGCTTCAAATCATAATCGATCCAGCGATATTGACCGGTCTTGGCGTCAATTAGGATATGATCATTGCGAATATCACCATGACAAAAGCCATGCTCATGAAGATATTTAATCGCCTCGATACAACTGACCAATTGGCGCAGTATATCGGGTAGATCCTCGACAAAATATTCCTCATGACTTTTATTGATTTCATATATAAAATTAAAAATCGATTTGCCAGGTATAAAATCAATAACCCGGACATTATTGCCTTTTTCATCAAGAAAGGTATAACCTTGCATAAAACGGGTGTCGCCTCGAACCAGTTCCAGAATTTTCGCCTCTTTTTCAGGACTGCGATAGCAATGAATTTTAAAAACCCCGATATGGACATGGAAATCTTCGTGGAAAACGGTTTTAA
Organism: uncultured Ignavibacteriaceae bacterium; assembly: GCA_964546545.1. GTDB lineage: Bacteria > Zixibacteria > MSB-5A5 > GN15 > PGXB01 > CAZJLX01. The sequence continues at coordinate 3,096 of CAZJLX010000141.1, forward strand.
TAATTTTTTTTTCGCCTGTCTTTAGATCAATGGCGCTGAAAACCCAGTACTTTGGCTGATCCGAAATGCCGAACCGGGTTTCATACCGATTGCCCTCGATGATAAAATTCATACCGTCAAAACGCATGATATGATCCCGCTCAATCCGCATGGCATCGGAAGTATCGGTCACAATTTTGGGAGGCCGAACTAATTGTCGTCCGGTTAGCTCTTTGATGCGACTGATCAACCGGTCGGATTCAGACATGACCATTTTGGCTCCCGGTGTTCCATATTTGCATAGCAATTTACTTCTGCGGGGTCAATTATAGCTCAGTTTAATATATAGTTAATATTATCGGCTTATCCAGAAAAAAATACTGACTGGCGGCCAAATAAATTTCGCCGCAAAGTCCCGGAATGTCTTATTTAACAATACCTTGACAAAAATCGATTTTGACCTAAATTAATATAAACAATTATATGCGTGTCATACTTTGGCGGGAGTTTACTTATGAAAAAATCTGTTAAAGCCGTATTTATGTTCGGAATTTTGCTTATTTGCCTATTATCAATAACTTCGATTCGGACTGGAGATCTAAATGCCTCCACTGATTGGGGAAATAAATCCGATAATCTTTACAAAGTAATTATTAATAGTCAAAAAGATGCCCAAACATTGTCTGGCCTGGGTTTTGACGCTCTGTTAAGGATTCAGGATGGCTATCTGATTCTGGTCAAGCCTACCGGTGAAAAACTTCTCGCTAAAAGTGGCCTGGATTTTGAATTAATTGCAGGTGGTCTGGATCGTTATCATCTGGCTCTCGATATAAGATTCGATGATTATAATCTTAAAAAATATCCTGTTATCTATCAGGAATCTGGTGTCCGGCTTTTGAAGGTCGAACCGTCCGATCTGGATCAGGGCAATCAATACAATGGTCTGGCGCCGATTAAAACCGAGAATATTCGCATCATCTATAAAGAAAAGCTGAGTTTTGCGGGAGCATCTCCAGCCAACCGAGCCTTTCTTGATTCAATTGTGGCCTTGATAGAGCAGGATTCTCTGGAATCTTATGTCGAGGCTCTTCAGGCCTTTCCACCCCGCGTAACCGGCAGTGCCGCCAATTATGCCAGTCGGGACTGGCTTATCGGCAAGTTCGAGGAGTTCGGTTACGACTCGGTCGTGCAGGATAGTTTCGTTTACAGTTCATATCAGTGTCAAAATGTGGTCGCTTATAAAGTCGGCACCACTTATCCGGATCATCAGATTATCGTCGGGGCGCATCGTGATGCGGTCTCCGGCTCGCCGGGAGCCGATGACAACGGTTCGGGCGCGGCAGCGGTACTGGATATCGCCCGTGTCTTAAAAGATATTGATACAAAAATGACCTTTATTTTTCTACTCTTTGATTCCGAGGAGCAGGGCTTGAATGGTGCCTGGCATTATGCCGATAATGCCGCGGCTAATGGCGACAGTATTGTCCTGATGCTCAATATGGATATGATCGCCTATATATCCAATACGAATTCGATTAAGATTTATTACGGCGAAGATGACACCTGGGCCCAGTTGTGTCAGAACCTGATTGATACTCTGCCCGGTGTGACGCTAAATGGTGTCATGAGCGGTTCGCTGCCCAATTCGGATCATTACGCCTTTCAGCAAAATGGCTACGATGTTATTCTGTTGCATGAGTATGTCTTCTCGACGGTTTATCATTCCTATCAGGATAGTACATCATATATGAATTTTGAATATATGACCAAAGCGGTCAAGGGTGCGATGGCTACCTGTTATGTTGTTAATAACACGTACGTTCCTCTTCCGGGTCTGCTGTTCAGCTATCCGGGCGGAGTCCCGGAAGTCCTGACGCCGGGCGTTGAAGAGACATTTCAGGTACAGATCGACCCTGCCTCGGGCGGCGTGCTGGTCCCCGCCACAGGCAAATTGCATTATAAAATTGCCGGTCAATTTCCCAATCAGGTATCAATGGCTTATCTCGGCGACGGTCTGTACGATGCGACTCTGCCGGCTCTCGTATGCAGCCAGAATTCGGTCGAGTTCTGGGTTTTGGCCGATGAGCGAACCGGCGGGACGATGTACGACCCGGATACGACTAATCCGTTTGTTGCCTTTCCGGCATCAAATGTCACGACTATTTTCGAGGATGATTTTGACAGTGACCTGGGCTGGACGATATCCGGCGGCCAGTGGGCGCGCGGGACACCAACCGGAGGCGGCGGTCAATATGGCGGCCCGGATCCGGTCGGCGGTTTTTCAGGCTCCAATGTTTACGGATATAACTTGAGCGGCGATTACGGAAGCGGTATCCCGGAATATCATCTGACGACCCCGGCGCTTGACTGTTCCGGTTTGTACAATACTAAATTAAAATTCTGGCGCTGGCTCGGTGTTGAACAACCACTTTATGATCATGCCTATATCCGGATTTCCAACAATGGCACATCATGGACGACAATTTGGGAAAACGAGGAAGAGGTCACCGATTATTCATGGATTGAACAGGATTTTGATATATCGCAGTACGCCGATGATCAACCGGTTGTTTATGTCCGCTGGTCAATGGGTGAAACCGACGGCGCCTGGCAATATTGCGGCTGGAATATTGATGATGTCCGGATCGTGGCTTATGAATGTTCCGAATCGGAGATAACAATTATTACCGGCGATCTTCCCGACTGGACAATAAATATCCCGATGAGTCAGCAGTTAATCGCCAGTGGCGGCAGCGGCCCTTTGACCTGGTCGGATAAAAACAATGATCTGGCCGGAACCGGCTTAACCTTATCAACCGATGGTATACTATCGGGGACGCCGACCGCAAGCGGCCCGATAAGTTTTATCGCGGAGGTCAGTGACGGCACCAGGGCGACCACGGAAAAAACATTCGATTTCATGATTAATCAGGCGGTGACAATTGTCACCGATGTTTTGCCGGATGCCGATGAAGGTACCGCCTATTCTCAAATACTGGTTTGTTCGGGCGGAACCGGGGCGATAACCTGGAGCGATAAAAACGGCGATCTGGCCGGAAGCGGGTTGGCCCTGGCCACCGACGGCACATTATCGGGAACGCCCACAGTTGCCGAAACCATCCAGTTTACCGCCCAGGCCGAAGATATAATCGGCGGCGGCGATGAAAAATTACTGTCGTTGGTTGTTAATTCGACGTACACCTGCGGCGACGTTAATAGTGATGGCGATATTAATATTTTTGACATTACTTTTGTTATTTCATTTCTGTACAAAGATGGCGAGGCCCCGGCTGTAATGGAATCAGCCGATGTTAATAATGATACGGTCGTCAACATATTTGATATTACCTATTTGATTACTTTCCTGTATGGCGGCGGTCCGGAACCCGATTGTCCATAAGTCATAAAAAGACTATCATACAAAAGGAATGGCCATCCGCCATTCCTTTTTTATTGTTGCTTCGCTATGGTGACGGCTTATTCGTTTATATTTTGTCCAAATTAAACTTGACGATAAAAACCTGTCATTTATATTAAAGAATAAGGCTGTAATGGGAATTGAAAAAGCATATCG
>CAZJLX010000142.1:0-6616 GCA_964546545.1 uncultured Ignavibacteriaceae bacterium
CAAACTTGCGGGTCAGTTTGCGTACCTCATCAAAACCGCTGCCTTTATCGATACCGATCATGTCGATCCGGGGAACCATAACCTCGCGCACTTCGGTGACATCGAGTTGAAATATCTGACCGATCATCTCTTTTTCGTCTTCTTCGACCAGCGGTTCATCGACTCCGGCCTGATCGGCCAGGGTTTCAATAGCTCGTTCGATAATATCTTCTTTCTGATCCTCGGAAATTTTCTCGCCGTTGTCATATTTGGTTGCACGCCGGAAGAGTACCATAAAAGGTTTGAATAATATATAGACCACTGCCAGCAGGCGTAATGAATTGAGAATTTTTCGATCGGAGACCTTAAGGACTCGACGACGCGGCATATATTCAATCGATATCAGGTATAAGATCCAGACGATAGCCATACCGAGCAAATAACCGGCATAGGGAATCAGATTGTAAGCGGTAATAATTCTATGCGACAAAAGAACGGCCACGACGGCGGTCAGGATAAGGACAAATGATTTGAAGACGGTTCCCAGTTGCAGCAAAGTGCGGGGATTATTATCCAGTTCATCGAGATACCGTTTCCGAATACCGGAAAGTTTCCCAGCCATATTGTCCAATCGCTCCGGTTCCACATAAAGGACCGATGAGTACAGCGAATAGACATAGCCCAGGTACAGAAAAAACAGAATCAGTACCGGATAAACGGCGACAATCATCTCTTCAACCTTCCCAGATAATAATTTTCTTTATCTTTCATAATAGCCGCTTCACTTGCTTTCAGGTGATCATACTCCAACAGATGCAGCAATCCGTGGCAACAGAGGCGCAGGATTTCATCGGTTATAGTTATATTGTCGCTTTTGGCATATTTCGCGGCCATATCCATTGAGATATATATCTCTCCCAGAACAGAATTCTCGCCCGGTTCATTATCGATATTAAACGAAAGGACATCGGTACTTTTATTTATATTGCGATATTCGCGGTTAAGTTTTTTCATCCGGGCGTCGCGAATAAAAACAACATTAACCGTACTATCCGGAGGCTCCTCGTCACCGTCGATTAAAGAGAACAATTCTTTAACCTTTTTTCGCGGTATTCGCCGATTACACTCAGAAATTATATTTACAAACATTATTCCGGTTTTTCGTCCTTGGGGTATTCGACCCGATGATGGAAAACACCAATCAGGATTTGTACGAATGATTCCCTGATTTGCGCCAGATCCCGAAGAGTTAACGGGCACTCTTCCAGTTCGCCGGATTGAAAACGGTCGTTGATTATACCCTGCACCAGATTTCTGAGCCGGGCCGGTTTGGGATCGGCCAAGGTTCGACTAGCCGCCTCAACCGAATCGGCCAGCATCACCACCGCCGTCTCTCTGATCTGCGGCTTCGGACCGGGGTATTTAAACTCGTCGACCGAAGTATTATCACCTGATAACTCTTTGGCTTTATTATAAAAATAGGTCATGGTCATCGTACCATGATGTTCCTCGATAAAATTCAGAATTTCATCGGGCAAATCGGCATGTTCGCCGATAATCCGTCCCTTTTTCAAATGCGACGACAATACTATGGCCGACATGCTGGGTGTCAGACTATCGTGTCTTGATTTTATACCCAGTTGATTTTCGACGAAGTATTCGGGTATTTCCATTTTACCGATATCATGATAATACGCACCGACCCGCGCCAGAAGCGGATTGGCGTTGATCGCCTTGGCGGCGGCTTCGGCAAGATTACCGACCAGGATTGAATGATGGTACGTTCCGGGCGCCTCCAAAGCCAGTCTTTTCAGAAGCGGTCGATTCAGATCGGAAAGTTCCAGTAAAGTTACATTAGTGGTAAAACCGAAGAGCGATTCGAAAACCGGCAGGATACCCATTGCCAGAATAGGTGATATTAACGCATTACCGACCGCCAGCCCGACCAATTTCAGGGTCTCTTCGGAGGGCGTGACATTAAACGATTCCAGAATAAGAGTCAAAATCAGATATACAATTGAAAGCATCATGATCGATTTAAAAAATTCCGACCGTTGCTTGACGCCCTGAATGGAATAGCATGAGACGACGCCAATAATCATAGTGATCAGAACAATCGGGAAATTGAAGCGGTGCAGGACACCGAGCAACAGGGCCAGAACAAACGAGCAGACCATACCTATCTGTGCATCGAACAACACCGTTACCAGAATGGCCAGTATGGCGACCGGATAGACATAAATCGGCTGACCCAGTTTTACACCCAGCAGATAAACAAGTAACAGCTCCACGCCAAATATAAAAAAGAGGGCGAGAAGTTTCGGATTCGATCGATAAATGCGCGGATGATAATTATACAAGTACAAATAGAGAATTAAAAAGGCGGCCAGTACCAGAAGCAGGCGGGCTGCGACAAGCAGATAACCGCTGAATCTTTGTTGTTCTCCGGGGGTTGATTCCTCATGTTTATACATTTCATCAAGAATTTTCGCCTGTCGCGCGGTAATCAAATCGCCGGATCGAACAATGACATCACCGGCGGATATTTCATCACTATAGGCAGATATTTCGGCCTTGGCGGCTGCCTGTCTGATACTTATTTCCTCATAATTGACATTAAGATTCGGAGAAATAAAATGACGGGCGATATTATAGCTGTCATCAACATTAAGAGTATTTTCACGCGACGAATCATTAAGCATCGATAAGAGCTTAACATAGGCCTTTGATAAATCAAGCAGACTATCACGAACCATATAGGTTTCCCGTTTGCCGATCCGGATTATCACCGAGGGGCTTTTTAAATCGGGCAACTGATTAAGATCGGGCATGACACCGACAAAGTATATTCCATTTACCAAGATACTTCTGACAATCGATAACATTTTGTCGTCTCTGGCAGTCTTAATGCGGCGCTCAATGATACCTTTATCTAAAATGGGAAACTCGCGCGAGATATTATTTATCAGGGAATCCATAAAGACGGCTTTGACCGAATCGGTAAGGGTCGAATCATTCAGAAAAGGTTTGTATTTTCTGGCGGCATTACTCAAGAGTGTCGAAAAACGATCGAATTCAGTCTTTAAAGAGTTAATCAGATCGGAGTTATAGTCCAGGATAATCGGAATCGCATCGACCGCCTCTTTTTCCTCTTCCTGAAGCACCTTGCTTGATTTGGCTATTTTAAAAGATGATGTGGCAATGATGTCATCGCGAGCGACATCGCCCCGCCGGGGAAAATCAAGCGGGTAAAAGAGATCTTCGGCCGGATATAACAGGGCAATCAATCCGGTAGCGATAATCAGCATCAACTATTTGTTTATCCGGCTGGAGGTGCGGGCGCCCGTTGTCTGACGGGCTTCAGTCTGCACCTTTAAAAAGCGCTTGATAAATCTTTTTAATTTTATCAGAAGGCGATACATATCGGGAAGTTGACTTCCCTTTTACTCCTTTTGTTTCTTTTTCTCATACCGCTCATAGGCGCGGATGATTTTCTGCACGAGCGGATGACGCACGACATCCTTGTCGGTAAGATATATAAATTTTATGCCATTTATTTTAGTTAAAATTTGCCGAATAATAATCAAGCCGGATTTATGATTGGCATCCAGATCAATCTGAGTAATATCACCGGTAATAACCGCCCGTGATCCTTCGCCGAGTCGAGTCAAGAACATTTTCATCTGATGAGGTGTGGTATTCTGAGCTTCATCCAATATTACAAAAGTATGATTGAGGGTTCGGCCGCGCATAAAGGCCAGCGGTAATATCTCGATAACACCCAGTTCAATAAGTTTTTTAATTTTCTCAACCGGCATCATTTCATGTAAGGCATCATAAACCGGGCGCAAATACGGATCGACCTTGGCCCTGATATCGCCGGGGAGAAAACCCAGCGATTCACCCGCTTCGACGGCCGGTCGGACAAGGACCAGTCGTTCGACAGTCTTTTCTTTTAGAGCGGCGACCGCATTGGCGACGGCCAGATATGTTTTTCCCGTTCCAGCGGGGCCAATTGCAAAAACGATATCATTATCGTTAATCGCTTCCAGATATACTCTCTGGCCGATTGTTTTTGGTTTGACCTGACGTTTAAGCGTTACCGTTGTCGGAGTAGATTCGGCGATAATAGCGGCTGGTCCACCGCGCCCTTCCTTTACCATCTCCATCGAATAATTCAAATACTGCTCGGTGATATAATCACCTCCTTTTATACGGGCAGTTAAATCCTTAAAAAGAGAAATCAACTGCTCGACCTCTTCACTATCCCCTTCTACGATAATTGTCTCGCCGCGGGCAATAATTGATGCAGAGGTGAACATTTTTTCAATAATCCGCAGGTAGACATCATTCTGTCCGAAAAGCAATCTCGGATCAATATCCTCAATGGAATATTTGCGGGAAATTTTTTGTTGGGATTCCAAATCCATATTCTTAAATATAGTTAATACTATAAAATTCGCAAGCCCAGTTCTTTCAGCTGTTCAGCTTCAATTTCCGATGGCGCCCCATCCATAAGTGATTGCGCCGTAGCGGTTTTAGGAAACGCAATGACATCCCGGATAGAATCGGTTCCAGCCATCAGAGCGACAATACGATCCAGCCCGGCCGCGATTCCACCATGCGGCGGCGCCCCATATTCCAGCGCGCGCAACAAAAAGCCGAACATCCGCTCGGCCCGCTCATCGGATAAACCGAGGATATTTAATATACGCTGCTGAAGTTCGCGGCGATGAATTCTGATTCCGCCTGAGGCAAGTTCGGTTCCATTCAGAACCAAATCATACTGATCGGCTCGCATTTTCCTTAAGGGGTGATTAATATCAGATATTGGGAGTTCCGTATTGCCCGCCTGCTCAAAATAGTGAACATCCTCTTCCAGAGGTGTCGAAACAATATTGTGCATGGCGTCAAGACGATCTTCGTCCTCATTATATTCAAAAAGAGGGAATTGTGTCACCCAGAGAAAACGCCATTCGGATTGAATTATAAAATTATGTTTTTTTCCAAGAAAGAGGCGAAGCTGACCGAGGATAGATTCGCACTTTATTTTTTTATCAGAAATGATAAAAAGAGCGTCACCTGTTTCGGTCTGACAGTGTTCGCAAATCTTTTTTAGAACATCTTCACCGAGAAATTTGGCAATCGGGCTTTTATCGCCGGCCTCCTGCCTGAGAATATAGGCCAGGCCGCCCGCGCCATTTTTCCGGGCCAGATCGGTCAATTCATCAATCTGTTTGCGAGAATAATTGCCGCCTTCTTTAAGGCAGATGGCTTTGACCACTCCACCGGATTTTATCACATCGCTAAAAACACGAAAACCGCAATCGGCGACCAGTTCGGAGATATCAGAAATTTCCATACCAAAACGCAGATCCGGCTTATCTATCCCCCACCGATTCATCGCTTCTTCATAATCATATCGGGGAAAAGGCGTTTCCAGTTTGACGTTAAGCACTTTATCAAAAATAAACGTCATCATACCTTCAACCACCGCGAAAACATCATCGCGGGTGATAAACGACATTTCAAGATCGATTTGCGTATGTTCCGGCTGGCGATCGGCCCGTAAATCTTCATCGCGAAGACAACGCGCCAATTGAAAATAACGGTCGAATCCGGAGATCATCAGAATCTGTTTCAGAAGCTGTGGCGATTGAGGCAAAGCATAAAAACGGCCTTTCTGCACCCGACTGGGGACGACATAATCACGGGCACCCTCCGGGGTCGATCGCATCAGAAGTGGTGTTTCAATCTCGTAAAATTTTTGCCCGGCAAGATATTCACGGGTCGCCATAGAAACCTGATGACGAAGGCGAATGGCTCTCTGTAATTCGGGTCGACGAAGATCAAGATAACGGTACTCCAGTTTAAGAACTTCGCTGGCATCGGTATTCTCGACTATTTCAAAAGGTGGCGTTTTCGATTGCGAAAGAATAAAAACTTTCTCGGCGGCGACTTCAATCCCACCGGTCAGAAGGTTTTCATTTATTGTACCCTCGGGGCGAGATTGAACCTTACCTTCAATCGCCACGACAAATTCATGCCGGGCGGAAGCAGCAGTTTTAAAGACATCTTCATTGACCTTTTCCGGATTAAAAACGACCTGAGTCAGGCCATAGCGATCCCGAAGATCTAAAAAAAGCAAACCGCCCAGATTCCGATATTCTTTAATCCAGCCGTTCAATCTGACCTCTTTGCCAACATCCTTCTCAGTCAGTTCACCGCAGGTATGAGTTCTTTTAATATCTTTGAATGCCAGCAACTTAACTCCAATATTTAAACTGTTTCCATACTCTTTAAGGTCGGCATTTTATCCCACCGGTTAACCTAAACCGGGTAATTGGTAGCGGTCGAAATTAATCGAATAATATCAAAATGTCAATAGAAACAAAGTTGATTGCCGTTATCTAATAATAGGTATGGAATAATTAATAATGGCTTGACAAAATATGGCGCACACATATAATGCGTTCAGGTTTAAAGGGTTGCAACCGATAAAAAAAGTGTTATGAATATTTCAAAATATTTAAATGAAAAACTGATTAATCTTGACTTTCATGTCGAGCAGGAACCACCGCCGGAAGAATCCAATTCCGATAAATGGAAAGAACGGAATAAGGAACGGATTCTATCT
>CAZJLX010000143.1:0-6577 GCA_964546545.1 uncultured Ignavibacteriaceae bacterium
CCGGCAGGGGGCCGGTGTTTGGGCCAGGCCTTTATAATCTATGCGCAAAAAAAAAGGGGATGATTTGAAAAAAATCATCCCCGTAAATTATCTTACAAAATCTTATGGGCAGACAGGATCCGGACCGCCTTTGTACAGATAGGCAATCATATAAGTTATATCAAAGATATTAACGACCGTGTCGTTGTTGACATCGGCCGCTTCCTCCGGATTCGGAGCCGGGCCACCTTTATAGAGGAATGTAATCACATACGTGACATCAAATATGTTGAATGTCGCATCGCCGTTGGCATCGCCACATACAAAAGCGCAGGCATCGCCGATGCCGTCGCCGTTACTATCCGCCTGATCGGGATTGGGCGTGGTGATACAGTTATCACAGCTATCGCCGACCAAATCCGAATCATAATCTTCCTGAAGCGGATTAATTGCAGCTATACAATTATCGCAGCTATCGCCGACCAAATCGGCGTCACTATCTTCCTGAAGTTGATTGGCAATTGAGGGGCAATTATCGCAGGCGTCGCCGAACGTATCGCCGTCCGAATTTTCCTGCATTGTATTGGACACGGTCATACAATTGTCGCAGCTATCGCCGACCTGATCGTTGTCGCCGTCTTCCTGTGATGAATTGGCGATTGAGGGACAATTATCGCAGGCATCACCGACATTATCCGAATCGGCATCATCCTGAGTAACATTGTAACTATATTTGCAATTGTCGCATTCATCACCGATACCGTCGCCATCGGAATCAAGCTGGTCGGGATTATAAATTGACGGGCAGTTATCGTCGGGACAGCGGTTTTCCAAATGATCCGGGTCACCGAAACCGTCACCATCACTGTCAAAGCATGGCGGCGGCGTCCAGTCGGTCAGAAAATAAAGGATATTGGCCAGAACCGTATCTCGCTTATCGTATGAACTGAAATTGTTTGAGATTGACTCGTATCCCCAGTTAAAATAAACAACCCGATAATCGCCGGCATAACTTAAAGCGGAGGTTCCGCCGCCGCTGAAAGTAAAGGCCGGCATCGCCGGGCTGACCGCTTCGATTTGCTGGGAACTGCTGAAAAACTCATGAGCATCACTGGAATAACGGACTCGCAAACCATCACCGATCGGCGATCCGGTAACTCCATAGTGAATCAGATTGAAAAATAAACTACTGGCGCGGGCATGAAGATAGTTTTCCAGAAAGGCCGAATCCTCATTGTGAAGTTCATTGACCAGACCCTGTCCTGAAAGAAACAGACCGCCACCGCTGTCAAGAAACTGAGTCAGGGCGCTGATATCGGCCGGCTGAATTAAATCGGCCGATGTATCACCGGTAAACCAGATAACCGTGCCGTATTGATTCAGATCGGCGCCGGTTGGTGAACCGCTGGTCGCTTTTTCCCAGATATTGGCCGGGGCCAGTTTAAGTTTCAGATCGTCATAGTACATCTGCTCATAATCTTTGCCGCGGTCATCATCGACGATCAATATATCTGTTTTGCCCAGGACTTTTTCGAACGGGAAGACCTCCGTATAAAGACCATCGGTTGTTTCCACCGTGACAAAAAAGGAATCATAAATTGGATAACCGATTTCCGGAACCGTAAACTCCATCGGCGTGGCCGAGTTGTCGGCCGTACCGCCATCGGCGGCAATATATGGTATGGTAATATCAGAGGTTGTAAATGCTATACCGGGATCATTGGAGGACATATTAACCGAAAAATTCGTGGCACTGCTCCAATCATTGGAAAGGTAAAAAGTGCACTGAACCGATTCATACGATTCCATAATTCCATCGCCGTCATCGTCGTCAAAAACGGCCGAATCAATCGCCATGTGGGGACGTGACCATTCAATATCCAGATTGGCCGTCATTATTGAATCGGATTCAGAAATATTCCAGACCGAAACCTGAGTCGTTGTTCCATTGTATGAGCGAGTGTCAGGTGTGGAAAGATCATCAAAGGAGTGTTTATTATTCGCTCCCGGCCAGGGATCGCCGGCATCGCCATTATTGTTTTCCCACTCCAACTGGAATTTACCATCGGCCTGCTCCAGAGCGACATGATAATTATTGACATCCCAATTACCCCATTTCGTTTCGTCGACATGGTAAATAAGTAAGCCATCGCCGGGCAGAGCAATATCGGAATAATAGTGCTGTCGATTTTCGACCAGGAAATATTGCGAGGCGGTTGAACCGCCTGCCCATAATCGATAAATAACCGGCTCCAACTGAACCGGTGGAAATTCAACGTCGAGCATATTTTCGGTAACATTGACAGCGTCGGCAAAGCCAAGGTAATAACGGCACCAGGCATCGAACTGGGCCGGAGAGCGGCCGTTGTTGTTCCAGCTTCCGCCGGCCATCAGCGACCATTTACCCAGTCCGTCGGATGTGGGTGGTTCATAATCGGGATCATAGAGATCGGGTAGACCGAGAACATGGCCGTATTCATGTGCAAAGACACCCATATCGGTGATCGATTGGGAATTAACCCGTTCCTCCGGTTCCTGAGAATAAAGACTGATTGTAACGCCATCTAGATATTGGGCATTACTTCCCAGTGATGACATGTGCGAGTGAATATCATTATAATCGCCGGTCTCTTCGTAACCCGGCCCCGAATGCACGACAAAAACGGCGTCAACATAGCCATCGGCGCCACCCACCCGGTCGTATTGGGAATAGTCAACGTCGGCATCAGCCGCCAAAACAGCATCAATAGTCAAACGGGCGGCATTTTGAGGATAACTGCCGAACCCACGCTGACCGTCTACATAATAAGCGTATGTTTGGGGCATACGGTACCACCCGTAAACATCGCCGATGACGTAAAATTTGCCGTATGAATTATAAAGGTAAAATTCGGTCAGGGAGCCGGTGGAGTTAATGCCGCCTTCCGAAAAAAGGACCGAATCAAAATCGGCCGGCAGTGCTGCAACCGGGCCTTCGGTATATTCCTGATCGGAAAAATCGACCAGTAAAACCAACGCTCGGACAGTATCGACGGCATCAGAATCTTTGGCCAGCTTGAGAGATTGCTGGCGCGGTTCGGGATTGTTGATTCCCTGAGCAACCGCTTTTTTATAATCGGCGGCATGTTCGGCTAAAGTGCCTTCCGCCCGAAGCCGCTCAATGAGTTCCGGCGCCAAAGAGGATGCCGATAAAATCGAAAATTGCATTATTGCAAAGACAATTCCCAGAAATAAGAGATTCAAATTTTTATTTGGTCGCATTTTTTCCAATCCTATTTATTAATATTCTTTTTTTATCTAACATGCAAAATTTTAAATTGTTCAAATAATTGGTTTTTATTGTCGTTTCGCATAATTTCTATTTCGGTTTTTAACAATCACCCTTCACCGACATTTTTATTGACGGGCCGGGGCATATTTTTTGGCGGTACTTTGATAAAATAACATAAATGGAAAATTTGTCAATTAATTGTTGTGATGATTTCTCCATTTAACCTGTTCTCAGGCAATAAATTTCGCATATGTTGAACATATTGGGCATATTTACTCCTTTTTTCGACCTGTGAAAATAGTATTGTTTAAGATATTCAATAATACGGCCGATAATTGCAAAAAGGAGAAAAGGGGCGTTTAATTATATCAAGATCGTTATCATGAAAATAAAAAATATACTACATATCGATTTTGCCCATTATTTCGTTTTTCTCGGGGCCGGGTTGGGTGGCATGTACTGGTTTTTTCAGGCTTGTATAGATGCCTATTTATTTGATAAGGGAAATTTTACTGATCATTTTTTATCGCCTGATTCACAGCAGATATGGATGCGAACCATAGTCATTTTCCTGATGATAATATCGAGTTTTTTTGTTCAAATAGTACTTATTAAAAAAAAGGAAATAGAAGATAAATTGCGGCAGAATGAAGAGATATTTCGGGCTGCGATTGAATCCCCGATCAACGGTATTTTGGTGATTGGCAGCAGGGGGCAGGTAATCCATGCCAATTCACGCTTTGCAGAACTGTGGCGAATTCCCGAGGAATTAATGGAAACGGCAAATGATGAAAAATTGCTTGATTTTGTACTTGATCAATTACAGGTCCCCTCAGCCTTTATTGACAAAGTGCAGAAATTGTATCGGTCGCCTGATGATGATATCGATAAATTGCTTTTTAAGGACGGACGGGTATTCGAAAGATTTTCATATCCGCTGATGCGCGCGGGAGTAGTCAGCGGTCGGGTATGGAGTTTTTCGGATATAACCGAAAGAGAAAAGAATGTCGCATCTTTAAACTTGACTCAGTTTTCTATTGACCATGCTCCCGAACCTGTTTTCTGGACGAATTCAGAAGCCAAATTTATATATGTCAATGAAAATGCGGTGAAAACTCTGGGATATACTCAGGATGAATTACTAGAGATGACGGTTCATGATTTGGACTCAAACTTTTCTACCGAAACCTGGCAGTCAAACTGGGAAGAGGTAAAAAGACTCGGGTCGGTTAGATTTGAGTCGTATCATACGAAAAAGAATGGTATTATCATTCCAGTAGAAATATCTTTAAAGTATGTTAAATTCAAAGGTAATGAATTTAATTGTGTTTATGCCAGGGATATTTCGGCTCGTTTAAAACGAGAAGAGAAGTTTCAAAAGACAATTAGTGTTTTAGAGGCAAGAATCGCCGAATTAGAATCGAAACCTGCGTCGCGGATTAATACTTAAAAATTCAAGCCAATATTAATATAAAATCGATTGGGGCTTTCGCCCGAACGTCCATAGCCAAAATCCAGGGCACCCAGAGGCGAATCATAGGCCAGCGAGAATCCGAAACCATGACGAAGATTGCGCAGTTTAATCTGATCGATTCTGGAATATACTTCGCCCATATCATACCGGCCGCCAAGATAAAAGCGGTAAGGCAGTCTGTATCTCAGACCAATATTTAATAAAATCATCTTGGCTCCGGTCAGCTCATCGGTACGATAGCCGTAGAATGAATATGCCCCGCCAATATAAAACTGCTCCGAATATGGGACCGCAAATCGAGTATCAATTAAACCAATCGAGATTTTGGGGTGAATATTTATCTTACTGCCGATCGGGAAATATGATTCGATTGAGTTGAAAAATTTGGTATATTCCCTTTCACCCCCCAGAATATCGGCTGCGAATTGAACATAAAAGAGGTGTTTCTTGCCTGTGGTGGGGAACGGATACGTATCGATTGTTTCGACCAGTGATCTTAATGTTATTGTCCTTAACTTTATTAGATCGCTGATGTCACCCGGATTATATTCACTTTCAATCTCCTGCCAGCCAATTTCGCCGGTGACAGTTCCGAAGCGTGAGATTTGTTGTCCCAGGATAAATTCTATTCCGTATTGATTATGGCGAACCGAATTATCCCAGTTACCTGACGGATCATAAATTTTCCGATCAAGAATATGATAGAATCCTTTAATATTATAAGTCAGGTAGGTGGAAAAGAAACGATCTGCCTTTAATGATATTTCATAATTCTGCCGTCGATTTGAATATCGGGCATGGGTCAGAAATTCCTGCCCGGTTCCGAAAAGATTATCGTGCAAGAATTCTACAAATTCTTCACTTTTATATTCATCGTCCCAACGCCAGCCGAGACGAATCTGCGTATATTTTTTTTCTACTACATTTATTTTAACTATAGCCCCGCTGTCATGCGGCAGTATATTTAAAGTCACCCGATCGAAAAGATCGGTCGCATAAATATTGGCGATTCCCTGTCTTGCCTCGCGGGAATCAATTGGCTGGCCCCGATCAAGAGGGAAATTTGATTTTATTAACCATTCTTTTGTTTTATCATTGCCGGTAATAACGATCTCTTCAATGATTGCTTCATCGATTTCGATTTCAAGAAGATTCTGATCCGGTGTGTATTCAATTTTACGGATATGCGCCAGGTCAAATCCTATGGATGAATACAGATTTTCCACACTGTCGGCAAAGGCCTTAATAACTTCGGCCGTTAAAAGTCCTGAGCCGCCGTCAATGGCAGAAATAATCTGCAAATCATCAAATACTGTATTTCCGTTAATTTGGTATTTTAAATTGTTCTTATTCGGACTTTTAATGGTATTAATCTTTATTTTTGCATCAGGGCAATCTTCATTGGTCGTCGGACCGCATATAATCTCAACCGATAATTGTAACAGATTATAATCTCGATATAAGTTATTGGCGATTTGTTTTATATCGCTGCGGTGAACAACCTGACCTGTCCGGAGTGGAAAAGAGACAGATTTATTGAAATCATTATCACCCGAAAATTCAATTGAAGCGATAGTAATTTTTCCGCCGGCCCGAGCATCAATAAATCTTTGTTTGATAATATCAACGGCCTCCAATCCGGCCGTGTAACCGCGGGCAATTATCATTTCGGCATCGCCGAAATCGGTCGAGCTGTAATTACTCAGATTGGGGGTTATCACTATATCCGCCTTTTTCAGGCCCTCTTCCAGTTTATCTAAGGTCATGATCGAAGTTACCTGATTGGCAATATCAACCGCATTGTTGATTTTTTTCAGCGGCAGCAGTTCGGAGGTCGTATTGACAGCAATAAT
>CAZJLX010000144.1:0-6563 GCA_964546545.1 uncultured Ignavibacteriaceae bacterium
CACATTTTTTCGTTTTAATTCATCCGTCTGTAATTCGGAGCCTCTTTGGAGATAGCTACCGAATGCGGATGTGATTCAATCGACCCAGCGTGAGTGATTCGGACAAAGCAAGCCTTATTCTGAAGATCTTTTATACCGGCGGCACCGCAAATGCCCATCCCGGAGCGCAAGCCACCCACCAGTTGATAGACTGTTTTTGATAACTCGCCTTTATACGGAACACGGCCTTCGATGCCCTCAGGAACAAACTTGGCCATATCGGCAGTCTGTTCCTGAAAGTACCGATCGCTGCTGCCCTCTTTCATCGCCTCGACCGAACCCATCCCACGATAGGTCTTAAATGTCCGACCCTCGAATAATATTGTTTCACCGGGTGATTCTTCCATACCGGCAAACAATGATCCGAGCATAACCGCCTCAGCGCCAGCAGCCAGAGCTTTCGTAATATCGCCGGAATACCTTATTCCACCATCCGAAACAACCGGTATATTCTTGTCCTTTGCTTCACTGACGGATTCAATAATCGCCGTAATCTGCGGGACGCCACATCCGGTAACCACCCTGGTCGTACAAATTGAACCGGGACCAATGCCGACTTTGATCGTATCGGCGCCGGCCTCGATCAGAGCTTTCGAACCTTCACGTGTGGCAATATTGCCGGCCATGACCGGCACATGAGGGAATTTCTTTTTCAAATTTTCAACCGTTTTTAAGACGCCTCGGGAATGACCATGCGAGGAATCAACCGCCAGGATATCAACGCCGGTTTTAACCAGCAACTCCGAACGTCTCTCCAGATCATCACTAACACCCACCGCGGCACCAACTCGCAATCGTCCCAACCGATCTTTGCAGGCAATCGGATACTGAATTTTTTTCATAATATCCTTAACCGTAATCATCCCCTTCAAGCTGTTATTTTCATCCACAATCGGCAGCTTTTCTATGCGATTATCATGCAGAAGCTCCCGGGCCGTTTCCAGATCGGTTCCTTCCGGGGCTGTGATAAGGTTTTTACGGGTCATAACATCTTTAATAAGTGTGCTCAAATCCCGGTGAAAACGCAAATCACGGTTAGTCAGAATACCAACCAATCGACCATCTTCCGTAATCGGAATCCCGGAAATCGAAAACTGCTCCATCACTTTCAGAGCCTCGCCGATCGGACGGTCCGGGGCCATCGTTACCGGATCGACAATCATTCCTGATTCGGAACGTTTGACCTTATCAACCTCTTCGGCCTGTCGCTCCGGCGATAAATTTTTATGGATTATCCCGATGCCCCCCAAACGCGCAATCGCAATTGCCAGTCGATATTCGGTAACCGTATCCATCGCCGCCGAAATCAAAGGGATATTTAACTGAATCTCGTTTGTCAATCGAGTCGTAATATCTGTATCGCGCGGAAGCACCTCCGACCGAGCCGGCATCAACAGAACATCATCAAAAGTTAACGCATCACCGTGAAAAAACTGAGCCATAAATTTTATTCACTTTCGCCGTTGATCCAGATCAGTAAACGCCCGCAGTTATCGCAGGTGATTATCTGATCGGCTCGCTTAATCTCCTGAATACGGTGCGGCGGCAGTGCCTTAAAACATGCTCCGCAGGCGCGTTTTTTGACCGAGACAACCACATCGCCGCCACGGTTTTTACGCACCCGTTCATATACCGACATCGTTCTTTTCGGAACATTGACAATTATGGTATTTCGCTGCTCTACAATATTGGAAATTTTGCTACCAACCGAATCCATCTTCTCCTGAAGAATGGCCAGTTGTTTATCATTCTGATTCTGGATATCATCCGCTTTCTTCTTGTAATCATCGATATTGCCGGACAACTCTTCAATCTTTTCCAGCAGTTCAATAACCTTATTTTCCTTGTCGCTGATAGTTTCCTTGACAGAATCAATCTGGGAAATTAAGGCATCATATTCTTTATTCGTTTTGATCGACATCATCTGAGATTTTAGTTTTTCCAGCTCATCCTGCTTCGTTTTGATTTCCAGTTCCAGCGAATTTTGAAGGACTTTCGCTTCGGTAAGCTCTTTATCGGTTTTATGAAATCGTTCTTCCGATTCCTTGATCTCGCGTTTAAGATTTTCCATCATATCGGGCAAATATTCCTTGGATCGTTCCAGCTCACCAAGGTCGTAGTCAATGACCTGCAGCCTAAGCAGCATTTCGAGATCACTTAGCATTTTTCGCTCCTCTTGTTGCGTCGTAGCCATAATAAAAAAAGCGCAGTCTCTGATTTTTGCTCAGGACTGCGCTATACGCTCCTTTTATTTTCAGCATAAAGCTTGATTACCAAATTCTCCACTTTTTTTTCGTGTGGCAATCGCATACCACCTTTATCGACCATGTCTGCCACTTCCTTAAACTGGGCAATACTGGATTTGAACCAGTGACCTCTCGGATGTGAACCGAACGCTCTAACCAACTGAGCTAATTGCCCGCATTTTAACTTCACCTTTCAAACATCAATCTGGGCCCATCAGGACTCGAACCTGAGACCCGCTGATTATGAGTCAGCTGCTCTAACCAACTGAGCTATGGGCCCAGGAAGCTAAAGTCTAATATAATAATATACTATTTGAAGGCCGTCAAGCCATTTATTTTTTCAAACCGAGAAATATAATAAAAGTTCCAATCCCTTCCTGAAACCACCGATAAGAGCGGATAATTTTTTACTATAGCCTTAAGAAATCTCATGTCAGGCACCAAATTATAGAGAAATCCCACTCCTATATATGAAACTCGATTATATCGCCGTCGGTCAGTACGAAGTTGTTTTTGACCCGCTGACCCTCATGTTTCCCCTCACCCCAGATTTTGGCATATTGGAGCTTATTTAAAAAATCTTTATGCAGGGCCAGCGCGGCTTCCTCAACCGTTCCGCCAATCGGAAGAATTATCGGATCTTCATAATCCGGTTCATGCCCGACCTTTTTAGTGAAAACCCGGATCACGCCCAGAGCTTCAAAAAGAGCCTGCTTGAAATTATGCATCAGATCGTCATCAAGTATCGAGGTCGGAATGACATTGAACCGGGAGTACCGTTCTGCGAGGATTTTACTTCCCGCTTCGGCCCCTTCCTCCAGACTTTTATGCGCCGCAATGACCGTTTTTTTATAGCTGAAAAGCGGATCATCGGATTTGTCCGGCGGTTTGGAAGTCAGAATAATTCTTTTCTCCTCCAGCCGTTTCAAAAGGGCATCAACTCGCTGATCAAAACCGGGCGTGGCAATATCAACCACCAATACCACCAGATCGGCCTGGCGAATCAGCGGCGGCACAAACGACTCCATATAATCTTCGGCGATCGGCGGCGTATCTATCAGTTGCAATTGAATCGATTCGAATTTCATCATCCCGGTCAGCGGCTCACGGGTGGTATATGGGTAATCTCCAATCAATGGCCGCGCACCAGTGACGGCATCTACGATTGTCGATTTTCCTGAATTGGGCGGGCCGATTAATATAATCTGCGCCGCACCCTCGCGATCGATATGATCGCGTGTATCGGCCTGACGCGCGCCATGCTTTTTCTGGGGTAATGAACCCTCGACCTGCTTTTTAAGTTTGGAGATTTTTGCTTTGAGATCGGCCTGGAGCTTGTCGGTCCCTTTATGCTTCGGCATCATGGCCAGAAGCTCCTGCGCCAGACGCAGTTTTTCCCGCGGATCGCGCTCGTCTTTATACTCGCGCTCAAGTTCGTAATATTGAGGCGGCAAATTTGCAGGCATATTATTTCACCTCTGAAAAATAGCACAGTCGGGATTATTTTTCAAGCAGAATCTAACCGGCGAAACGTTCGACAGGCATATTCAAATAATATATTATTGGCCAAATATTCTGACCAGTTTTTCGAGCCGGTCGCAGACATAATCGACTTCGGCAAAACTCAAATCGGGATAAAAGGGCAGCGAGATGACTCTGTTAAAAGCCGCTTCGCAATTCGGATAATCGGCCGGATTAAATTTATAATTCTTTTTGAAGTACGAAAAATGATAAATCGGAATAAAATGCACGCCGCACCCGACCCCTCGTTTCTCCAATTCGTTTATCAAACGATTGCGGTCGATTGACCAGCGGTCAAGATTCAATTTGATAATGAACAGATGCCTGGCCTGTCCGACGTTGTCGTTATAAGGCAATTCGATATATTCCTGCAGAAAATCGAGATTTTTTAAATATCTTCGGGCCAGTTGCTGACGTTTTTTTTGAAGTTGCTTAAACCTTTTCAATTGCCCCAGACCGAGCGCGGCGGCCAGATCGGACAGGTTGTACTTATACCCCAACTCACTGATATCATAGGCCCAACCCCCTCCCTGATATCGTTTCCAGCCCGATGACGACATACCGTGAAGCGAGAGATGACGTATCTTTTCAATCAGATGCTTATTATTCGATACCACCATCCCGCCCTCGCCGGTCGTGATATTTTTCGTCGAATAGAACGAATAAACGGCCGCATCGGGAAACGAGCCGACCGGTCTCTTTTTATATTCGGCCCCGAACGAATGCGCGGCATCATCAAGAAGGAATAAGCTATTCTTTTTCGCTATTTTTCTTAAAGCACTATAATCACAGGGCAGTCCGGCAATATCAACCGCCAGAACCGCTTTTGTTTTTTTATTTATTTTCTTCTGTACCGACAGAGGATTTATATTGAGTGTAACCGGATCAATATCAGCCATGACCGGCGTGCCGCCGGCATACAGAATCGCCTCAACAGTCGCCACCATCGTAAACGGCGTGGTGACTATTTCATCGCCGGGCCGGAGGTTTAAATATTCCAGCGCCAGATGTAAACCTGCTGTCCCGGAAGAGAGAGCGACCGCATATTTGGTTCCGCTAAGAACGGCGACCTTTTTCTCCAAAAGCTGCACTTTCGGGCCTGATGTTACCCAGCCGCGTTTAAGCGTGTCCTCCACCTCTTTTCTTTCGACTTCGCTGAAACTTAATCTGAAAAAGGGTACTTTCACCGATTATATCTTTCTTTCTGTTATCCGATCATACAGATCGGTCATTTTATCGAGACAATTGCCCCAAAGGTACTTCTCTTCCACCAGCCTGCGTCCAGCTCGACCCATTCTATCCCTTAATTCGGCATCATCGGCCAGTTTCATTATGGCCGCCGCCAGCGCCTCAGCATCACCGGGAGGCACCAATATTCCGGTTTCACCATCAATCAACACTTCCGGGACGCCGCCGACCGCACCGGCAACGACCGGTATCCCTACGGCCGAAGCCTCCAAAACCGCGACGCCGAAAGATTCCGAATCCATAATCGAAGGCATCACCATTATATCATGCTGTGCCAAAAAATCGGGCATCTTTTGATTTTTTATAAAACCGACAAAACTGACATAATCCTCAAGATTAAGCTCTTTGACCTGTCGCTTTAGATGCTCGGTCAGTTCTCCCTCGCCGGCCATGTTTAAATAGATATTTTTTCGATGCTTTATTATTTTACTCAGGGCCAGAAGCAGAACATCGGGGCCGTATTTTTTGCGATGAACCTTTATAAAGCACAGTTTTATTATATTATCGCTCCTGTCCATTTTTTTTTCATCGGCGGACATAACGCCAAATGGAATTACCTTAATTTTGTCCTTCAGATTCGGACATAAAATAAGAGTCCGTTTTTTGAGAAAATGACTGGTCGCGGTTAAATAATCGGCAGAACTCAATATTTTTTTCAACAAGAAACGTTTCCAGTAATTACTTGGAAAGTCTATGATATCAGCGCCCCAGACCGACAGCAAAAACGGTCTGCAAGAAGAAAACTTACCCAATAAACCATTGCCGACCGCGAAATGGGCGTGCAGAAGGTCAGGTTTCAGATCCCGGATTATTTTTTTTACTTTAAAGATATGATTTATATAGGCCAGACGACGATGACCCCGCACCGGTAGATTAATCGTCTCCACGCCATCGATTTTATCGCCGCCCAGCGAGAGAACCGTAACGTTATAACCACGTCGACTTATACCCTGCGCCCAGCGGGTAACATGCACCGAGTTCGAATATCCGAGAATAACAATTTTTTTTGCCACCTTATTTTGCCTGTACCATTAAATTCTTTGATCGTCCGGTATCAGCCAGCAGTCGGGCAATGATCGCCATAAAAAACGGCGCAACATGGCCGTTCTGACCCCACATCCAGCCATCCATGTAAAAAATCGAACCGAATATGGACAACGCTACGCCGGTTAAACCGACCGAGAGGGCTATCGAATCGATATTATCCGACCGGCCGATCAGCCTGACGGCATCCCGAAGATTTTTAAAAAGCAGAGCCAGCAGAGCCACCGTACCTATCAGACCGGTTTCGGCCAGGTAATGTAAAAACAGATTGTGGGCCGAGGCGCCGGTTAAATAGAGCCGGGCCACATCGAATTTCAGACTCGGAAATATTGTTTCCACAAAACGAAAAGAGCCCGGACCAAGACCGGTCAATGGATTTTCCAAAAATGTCGTAATGCTCGTTCGCCACAACGACATTCTCAGCCAGACCGTAGTCCTGTTCGAGCTGGTTCATGTGACCGCCGT
>CAZJLX010000145.1:0-4606 GCA_964546545.1 uncultured Ignavibacteriaceae bacterium
AAGAATGCGGTGACAGTTTCATTCTGGATAAAATCTATGATCATAACCGCAACAATTGTTTAAAAGAAGATAAATAGTTTATCGCCAATCGCAAAGCGATTTTTTATTGGCCGGTTGAAAGTAATCTTATATATTGCCCGGGATTATGAAAATACTAAACCGATACATTCTCATGGAACATATTCCCCCCTTTATTTTTGCAGTGTTAATTATTACCTTTCTGCTGGTTCTTGAAACAATTCCCAAAATCATCGAACTGGTTATCGACAAAGAGATCTCAACTTTGATCGTCCTTGAATTGATATTTTTGAATTTGGCCTGGATGATCGCCCTGTCGGTACCGATGGCGGTTCTGGTAGCGACGCTGCTGGCTTTCGGGCGATTGACCTCGGATTCCGAAATAGTTGCGATTAAATCATCCGGGATAAATCTTATCAGAGTTTTAATTCCCCTATTTGTCGCCGTCGGTTTTTTGACCTGGGGGATGATTGAGTTCTCAGATAAAGTCCTGCCCCGCCTGAATCACAAGGCGCGGGTTTTAAAACATGACATTCGGACAATGCGCCCGACCCTGACTTTCCGCGCCGGCGTTTTTATTACTGACATTGCCGGACATATTATTTTGATCGATAAAGTAGATCACCGCACCTCGGAGGTCGAGGGCGTGCGAATTACCGACAATACAAATCCGAATCAGCCGAAAATTACGGTCGCCAAATCGGGCCTGATGAAATTCATTGATGGTGGCCAAACGGTTCAGTTTACGCTTTACGACGGGGAGGTTCATATTCTGGACAGCAAGAATCCCGACAATTACCAAAAACTTGATTTTACTGAGCATGTTATCAATGTCGGGGGTGTCGGTTCGGAACTGCAGAGAACCGAGTCAAGTTATAAGACCGACCGCGAGATGACTATCGCTGAAATGCGTGACGTGGTAAAGACGTCGCGCAATTCCATCATACCCTATTACGATAAAATCGAAAATATAGTGGACCGGAAATTTGACTACCTTTTTTCCGATTCACTGCCGCCATCATCGGACACGTCAATAACCGATATGGAGGCTTTGGTTTTTTTAAAAACTGATATGAAAGGTGTTTACCAGAAAATTAAAAGAGACAGTGATCAGATCGAGTCCCAGAAAAAACATATCAATAAATTTCTGATAGAAATATATAAGAAATATTCTATCCCGGCGGCATCGTTTGCTTTTGTTCTTATCGGCGCTCCGCTAGCCATATTATCAAGGCGCGGCGGGCTGGGTGTGGCGGCCTCAATATCATTGGTTATTTTTACAATTTACTGGGGATTTTTAATCGGCGGCGAGGATATTTCGGATCGCGGAATTTTATCGCCTTTTCTGGCCATGTGGGGCGCAAATATTTTGACCTCGTTGATTGGTCTGTATCTGATTATAAAAGTGATTTCCGAAAAACCGATATTTTCATTTTTCAGGAAATAGGATGTTTAAGACACTCGATCGGTATTTGTTAAGGTATTTCATTTTCGCCCTGTTATTGGTAGCGCTCGGTATCGGTATCTTAATTATTGCCATAAACATGGTTGAGGAGATGCAGGATTTAATCGATCATGACGTTCCGGTCGGAGAAATCGCCACATATTATCTGTATTTTTCGGGATGGATACTCAAATCCTTTTTGCCTGTATTTGTTCTTCTGGCGGCGCTGATTTCAATCGGTATTCTGGCCCGCCGTAACGAAATACTGGCGATGAAAGCAAGTGGTATCTCATTGTATCGAATTGCGGCGCCCTTTCTGGTATTTACGCTTTTGCTCAGTGTGGCGCATATATATTATAACGAAGTCATTTACGCCGAAGCCAATAAGCGCCGTGTGGAAATCAAGGAATATACGATCAACAAAAGCTCCCCCCAGCGGAGAGCAACAACCCGCAACATATATCGTCAAGTCAGCAAAGATTTTTTCTATACGATTGCATCGTATAATACGCCCAAAAAAGAGGGTTATGACATCAAGCTCTACCGCTCGGCCAACAATAAATTGACCGAACTTGTCAGCGCTAAACGAATAAATTTCACCAACCGCGGCTGGATGCTTTATGAGGGTGTCAAACGGCTTTTTTTCGATTCTTCGGAGACATACGAAATTTTCGATTCGCTCTCGGCCGCCTATATCAAGGAGAAACCGGTCGATTTCGAAATTCCTCTCGGCAAACCGGAGGATATGGCCTATAAGGAATTAAGACATTATATCAATATGATGAAAAGCTCCGGCGGGCCATATCAACGGGAACTGGTCGATCTGAAATTTAAGCTGGCCTATCCGTTCGCCTCTTTTATCGTCATTTTAATCTGCGTGCCGATTGCATCGAATCCAAAACGGGGTGGTATTGCAGTTTCATTTGCGCTGGGGACCGGAATTGCGCTGCTCTATTTTATAAGTATCAAGATTACTCAGTCGCTGGGGCAAAGCGGTAAAATCTCGCCTGATCTGGCCGCATGGTTGTTAAACGGTATATTCTTTTTGGTCGGTCTGGTTATCATCTTTAAGGCACGGAAATAAGGTTTATGATATGGGCAAGGAAGTCGCAAATAAAAAGGGCACTATCATCTTTGATATGGGGAAAGTTATCCTCCCTTTTGATTACAGGATTGCCTTCCAAAAGCTGGAGGATAAATTTGAACTTTCGGAAGAAAGTATTTTAAAAAATATATTTGACAGCGGTTTGGAAAACGATTTTGAAGCCGGGAAGATTACTGGGCATCAGTTTTTTAAAATAAGTTGTGAATCATTAAATATAACCTGCGATTCGGAGTCTTTCCGAAAAATCTGGGTCGAGATTTGCAGCGAAGATCAAGAAGTTACTGCGGTAATTCATAAGCTAAAACCGAATTATGATTTGATTCTTCTCTCTAATACAAACCAGTGGCATTTCGAATATGCTTATAACAGGTTCGAAGTTATCAGGCTGTTTGACAAGTACGTTTTATCATACAATATCGGCTGTCTTAAACCTCAAAAAGAGATATATGAATCGGCTCTTACCCTGGTGACCAATCGCGACAAGCTTTTGTACATTGACGATATCGCCGAATATGTCGAGGCGGCGCAAAAACTCGGCATAGATTCCTTTCATTTTAAAGGTGCCATTGGCCTGAAGAATTATCTCAAAGAAAATAAATATCTATAGTACTGCAGAGGGTGCACTACGCATGTAGCCTCCACACAAAAAATAGTACACACGGGAGCGCAGTTGCGATTTACTTTATATCTTATAATTGTTGACAACAATTTTTCAGTAAACAACAATACTATTATTAAATTTTATATTATATTAAATAAAAATCGATTTTTAAGCCAATATGAAACATGGATTAAAACCATAATATGAGTAATATTCCGGATTTCTCCAAAAATGATCGCTACAAGAGAAGTAGTTACCGAGCATACAACTGGAAAATACCTCAAACATATGATTCCTGCATTTGGACGAAAGCAGGTAGAGTTGACTCACTTGATGAAGAAGTGCTTCGGGAATTTTTAAACAACGACCATACTGTCCGAATATTAGATGTTGGTTGTGCAACGGGAAGACTCATATTTAAATTAGCGGAAAACGGGTTTACGAATTTATCGGGTGTTGACCTTGCCCCTCGTATCATTGAGGTTGCACATCAAAAACTTTCCTGCTTCAATATTAATCTAAATTTAAAAGTCGCAGATTCCGAAGATAGTCTCCCCTGGTCCGATAATTCTTTTGATATTATTACTCTTACAGGCGTCGTTCATCATTTTTTCCGTTTGCAGGATGCCTTGGAAGAGATTTATAGAGTCCTTGATAAACAGGGCAAGCTTATAATTTGGGACCCTTGGTTTCCAACAATAATAAGACAGATAATAAATTCTTGGCTATATTTTTTCCCGCATGCTGGAGATTATCGTTTCTATACGCCAAAAATTATTAATAATAAATTAATTAATATTGGATTTAATGATATCCAATATCGAAGAGTCGCCCATTGGTGTTATCTGATAACTGGCAAGAAAAGATAAAAAAGAAATCTCAGGTCGGGTTCCGAATGGAATTTCGCTTGCGGAGCGGTATGAGAAACCTGACAAAATTAAAGTCTCAATTAATGCCTCTGCCAACGGGGAGTCGTCAATTAACATCGGGTTGATTGTTTTTTTAATTATAAAAGATACTGTGAATTGTGACGGGAAGAACCGACTCTGCCGCCCTTCATATCATTTAGGATCTGCAACAAGCGGTGGAGCATTCCAAGAACAAGGGCGACCGGATGGGTCGCCCCTTTTATCAATATTCGAAAAACAGGTTACTGGCAATTTGGAGCCGGGCCACCCTGATAGAGCGCCGAAATAAGATATGTAACATCGAAGATATTAACGGTCGCATCGCTGTTGACATCGGCGCTGTTCATATCGACCGGCGGTACACCTCCGCGATAAAGATAATTTATCAAACCGGTAACATCAAATATATTCACGACCCAGTCACCATTGATATCACCGCAGAGAAAGTCACAGGCATTGCCGAGACCGTCGCCGTCAGTGTCGACCTGACCGGGATTATACGCCTCAGGACAGTTATCGCACACCGAACC
>CAZJLX010000145.1:4620-6550 GCA_964546545.1 uncultured Ignavibacteriaceae bacterium
TATCATCCTGCGACGGATTGGCCGTATCGGGACAATTATCAATGTCGCACGTATTGGCGGCAAAACCGGGATCGCCGAATCCATCGCCGTCAGTGTCGGTGCAGTCATCACAGACATCACCGACTCCATCACCATCGGCGTCGGCCTGATCGGCATTGGAGATGAAGGGGCAGTTATCATCGGGACAACTGCTGCCCGGGTAACCGGGTATACCGTAGCCATCGTCGTCAGGATCGGCACAAATAATGGGGTTACCGACCACCACCGATTTGGTTTCGGAATAGCCGGACCACTGCGAATCGTCATCCTGTGCCCGGACTTTGTAATAATAAATCCCCTCCGGATTACCGGCGAAATTATAAGTACTATCGGTCGTCGTAATGAAATTATAGGAGTCGAAACCGACCACCGGATGAATATCATCAAGCCAGATACCCTGGCTGGCCCAGGCTTTCTGAAAAACCTTATAATAAATACGGAAATAGACCGATTCGCCGACATAATCGGATAAATCAAAAGAAGCCTCAACCCAGTTATTATTTGTATAACCGTTAATACCATTGCCCTCATTTATGCCATAGGGATTGTCGTTGGTGGTTATATTTCCGGGCAGATTATAAAATGTTTCACCGTCGGTCGAGATCTGCACGTAGGCATAATCAATATCCTGGCTCAACGAATATTTGGTTTGAAAAGTAAAGCTGTCGCCCGGTAAAACGGTATATGGCTGTATTGTTTTCAAATACCTGAAATCATAATTATCGGTGCCGGAAAAAAAGAATCCGCTGGAATCGTCGAAGTAGCGATGTTCCCAATTCCGGAAATCATCGGCCGGATCGGTTTGAATGGTATAATCTGTCATCTCGACCAGTTCATAATTAACGGCCGGATTTCTCGAATCGGCAATTGACCATTCGACATCATAATCGGAACCGTTTGAAACCGAATCGGGCGCGGAAACGATCGCCATGCCGGGAGGAAGAACCTCCGTCAGATGTCCCGCTATTTTGGCTATAAACAGGTTGGGCTGGAGATTTTCCTCGACCAGCTCGGGAATACGATTAATTTCCGGCCAAAAACCGTCGGAATAATAACCCCCAACTTCAGCTGTCATCCCCATTATTTTCGGTTTAGTCGTTTGCTCGCCATACATCCAGTCATCCGCTCCGCCATTGACCGGGTAACCGATGGCGTTGAGACCGGCTTCATATCCTGACCAACTGTTCATCGAATCGCCCAGCGCCCTGAATATATCTTCATCCGGTGTAAAGCTGTTATTGTAGGCATAGGCCCAGAGATACAAATTCGAACAGGAGTGATAATTCATACATACGACGAATTGACGGCTATTGACAAAATCGCGTATTACCTGCGTGACCGGTTCTGAAAAGGGTGCCGTTCCACGAAAGGTCTCATCCCCCGGTTCGGGCGATGAACCATCGTCATCATAACCCCACTGATACCCGAAATTACGATTGAGATCAACCCCGAAGGTCCCGTCGCCGTTATCACGGCGATTCTTACGCCACATCCCACCCGGCCATCCATAATCAACATTATACTGGTAACCATCAACATTTACGACCGGAACAATCCAGATTTCTCGTTCATCAATCAATTCGGTAACTTCCGGATCGATACCATAATTATCCAGAAGATAATCCATAAAATGAATCAGGACCAGTGGTGTAATGACCTCGCGGGCATGAATGGCGGCGTTGTAGAAAACCTCCGGTTCATCTTCGTCGACATCCGGATTATCGGAAATTTTGATGGCATAGATTTCCCGTCCCTGAAGCGACTGGCCGATACTGAACCGTTCGGTGGTAATATCAGGGTAAAGCATATGACGAAACAACAGTTCGGAATTAAGTTGTGTCAGGGTCAGATAGTCGGAGGGTATTTTACCGTCAAATCTGTCCCGGTAAAA
>CAZJLX010000146.1:0-6545 GCA_964546545.1 uncultured Ignavibacteriaceae bacterium
CAAACTGTTGTGTGGTCAAAGAGCGGGACTGGCAGATATCGCCCCGCACCGTTTCGTACAGGTCGTCGATATAATTTTGACGCTGTTCGTTGTCGGCGGCCGACATTTTGTCACGACTTAAATTCTCCAACGCCGATTTATATTTAAAAAAGCGCCATTCATCAAAACCGAGACCGAGTTTTATAAGCGTCCCTTTAAAAAAGGTCCGACTGGCTGCATAACCCGGAAGCATCATAAGACCTGATGGATCAAGGACAATCTTATCGGCCACGGAAGCGAGATGATAGCTGGTCATGCCGACATCATCAACGAAAGCAATTATCTTTTTGCCCAGTTTCTGCGCCCGTTTTAATTCCTGGCGAATTTCCCAGGCATGTTCGGGCAGAACCCTCATACCGGAGAAGTTCAGAGCGATAACCGCGACCCGCGGATCATCGGCGGCGGCGCGAAGGTCGCGCAGGAGACCAAACAGAGTAATTGTCTTATCATCAAAAAGGACGTACTTATGATAATCCACACGACCTTTCATATCGAAAGTGACATATTTTTTGTCCTTATCCATTATTTCCGGGAGAAATGATTTTTTCATTCCTCCGGCACGAAGATAATAGCTGAAATTCGAGATTTTCTGCTTATCATTAAAATGCGACTGTCCGCCAAAACCGCCGAATCCGGAACTGAAAGTCAGCCCGACGGTAAAGGTTTCGTTTTCAAAATATCGTCCGGTCAGATTTATGCCGTCGATAATTTTCACGGCCGCTCCGGCCGACCAGGGTGCATCTTCTACGTCGACATCTTTTTCCAATACGGCATCGGCAAAGATAGTCAGCCGCGATGTACCGAGCGGTCGGATACCGATTTCGAAAATACCTTCGTTCCAGTTGCGTATCATAGAGAAATTGCCGGTGATACCAAGCGAGATATATTTAAACGGCCGCATGATTGTACCGACCGAAAGTAATTTTTCATGACCTTTAAAACCTTCGTCACCGCGCGACCACCCATATCCGATTCCAAAGGAGTGTGCCTTTGAACCGAATCCAAGCGAAATTCGTGCGTCGGTTACGTCATATCCGCCAAAGCGTTGTCTTTGGAAGGCAAGACCGAAATGCGGGACACCAAAGAAGTAGCCCCAGTTATTAAATGAGCCGGGATTGTCGTCATCGGTCGACCAGTAAAAACGATTTTCAACCGATTCCAGCAGAGTAAGGTTGGCCGGATTGGAAAATCCGATCAAGCCGTCATTAAATGAGGCGGCCGAGGTCATTAAAAAATTATTTCGGGAATAATAATCAGAGTTCATTTGACCCTGGGATAAGCCAAAAAGCAGAATTGTACTAAGTACTGTCAGGAATAGTCGCACATTACCTCCGGGAGTTGAATTTCATATTTTCATCAATATTTGACGCCGACCTTTTACATGCAAGGTAAAAATGCCGGGGATAAACGTTTTTTATGTTTTCTTAATACGTATTCTGATGGCCCGATGTTTTAAAGATATGGTTTTCATCTCAGTCAATAATATCGATTGACAGAATTGACCTATGCCGTTATCTTATAATAGCTTAAAAGATTATATTTCAGGAAGGGCCGGGAACAGTATAAAAAATATATGCCATCTGCGCTTTCACATCTTACCTGCCGGGAATGTGTTAAGGAGGACAAAATGAAATTCCTGAGAACAATAATTACATTGCTTCTGTTTCTTATGATTTCTTTTTCTGCATTTTCAGCAGATTTGTATTTAATAAACATTTCCGGGGAAAAAGAGTTAGAAAGAGCACGAAGTGTGATTCCTTTTGCCCGGGGTGTTATAAACGATCGATTTATCGTTGAACTTGACAAGGCACAGCGAACGAAACTTATTTCCGATCATTTGTCAATCGAATTGATAGTTGAAAATGCAACTTTGGGAAATATCTTTTTTGCGTCCCGCTTTAATAAGAAAAATACGAGTGTACCACTTTCCGTCTCACCGCTTTATGAATCAGGAAACGATATTCTTGTTGAATTAAGCAAAGGCGGGGTGGATGTTCTTGCCCGCGAGGGATTTTTAATTCATTCACTGTCAGAACGCGAGATTCCGCTGAATTTCAAACCTCAGATAGTACCGGTAAGTTTCGATATCGATTATCCTACCGACAGCGTGGCTGATCTTGTCAGCCGGGATTCGCTTTACAGCTATGATACTCGTCTGGAAGATTTTTATTCCCGTTTTATTCTGTTTGATTCCAATTCGACGGCGCGTATATGGCTTCGTAATAAATTTCTGGAGTTTGGATATACCGATGTATCCCTTCAAACTCTGGGAGTAACCTCCGATCGTTACGGTTATGATCTTGTCGATTATCCGGTCCAGAATGTTCTTTGCTATAAACAGGGTACAGAAAATCCGGACAAGCTAATCGTTGTCGGAGGACATTTTGATTCGTTCAGCTGGGCCTGTCAGGACGGGAATATAAACGCCTTTGCACCGGGTGCCGATGATAACGCCAGCGGCACCGCGGCTGTTTTGGAACTGGCACGCATTTTCAAAGATATCGAATTTAAGAAATCGGTTCTGTTTACTTCGTTTAATGCCGAAGAGTGGGGACTGTTCGGGGCCTATCATCTGGCCGAGGTTTTGGATGAGGATTCAGTTGATGTTCAATTTATGCTGAACTTCGATATGATTGCCAATGAAGAAGATGTATATCCTGAGGTTAATATCTTTGCCGGATGGAACAATGCCTATTATGACCTGTTTGCCGATGCTGCCCAGAGGGTGACC
Organism: uncultured Ignavibacteriaceae bacterium; assembly: GCA_964546545.1. Taxonomy (GTDB): domain Bacteria; phylum Zixibacteria; class MSB-5A5; order GN15; family PGXB01; genus CAZJLX01. The sequence goes on from CAZJLX010000146.1 coordinate 2,771, forward strand.
GATCTGATACCGATCTATGCCGGAGACGCCGCCTCATCGGATGATTACGCGTTTTATGAATATGGCTTTAACTCCGTTTGTATCCATGAAACTGATTTTAACGATAATATCCATGGCCCCAATGATATTTCGTTTATACTGGATTTTGACTACGCCGAAAAACTTGTTCGGACTGCCGCCGCCGGATTGGCGGTCGCGGATGCCTCCCCCGACCCGATTGTTTGTGAAGTGTACGATGTTGGTGACGGCCAGTCGCTTCATGTAAACTGGGAAAATGATTGTCGTCCCGGTTTTGACTATGAAATATGGTATGGTACAAACATCAATAGTCTGGTCTATTATTCGTCATCACCCGAGGGCAACTGCTCGGCCGATATAAATGGCCTGGTTGAAGGCTATCAATATTATATTGGCATTAAGGGTGTTCCGGGCGAAGGATATCCGCCAATTGGCGTAATTACGGCTTCGAAAACGCCATTAACGGTTCCCCGTTCGCCGTCGAATTTCACCGTCGAGCCGGATTCGATAAAAATAATAATAAACTGGGAAGCCAATGGCGAGTTGGACCTGGATTATTATAAATTGCTTCGAAAAGTATCGGGCGAAGAATGGTCACTTTATGATATTATTCAGGATAATACACAATATATCGATAGCGCCGTTGAGAACCAAATATACTATTATAGATTATTGGCGGTTGATAATGATGGTTATGAATCGGACAGCTCCGAAATCGCTTATGCGGCACCGGCTAATTTTGAAGGCGGTATCTTGCTTGTTGATGAAACACAAACGGGAGGTGAAAATCCCACACCTACCGAACAGGCAGTGTTCTTTCAAATGATTTTTGGTGATTCCGATTTTACTACCGTAAAAATCGACTCGGCCGATGAAGCACTCACCCGTTCTACAGCCGGTCAATATTTGCCGATATTCTGGATAGATGATGACCGAACCAGCCAGCTTATGGGTGGTTCGATCGACTCATTAATCTGGTATTTTGGCTATGAAACAGATTTTTTTCTAGCCGGCTGGCGGACCATTGTCGGTCTGACCGGTAATAGATATTTTTATCCGGGCAGCTTTTATTATGATCATCTGGGTCTGTCTTATATTTCCGAGTGTCAGCTTTCTGGTTTTATCGGCGCCAAAAGCAGTGCCGGCTGGCCGGAACTTGTTGTCCGTCCGGATGCCCCTAATAACGGGCGACTGGATGCTATTTCGATCTTTGAGACTTCACCGCAGGCGGAAATTATTTATACCTATAATTCGATTAATCAGCATCCGTATTATCATGGTAAACCGGTCGGGGTGGCGTTTAATACATACAAAGGTAAGCGGGTGGTTATTGGTTTCCCCCTGTATTACCTGACCGATGAGAGTGCCGAAGCGTTAATCGCCAGGGCCATTGAATACTTCGCCGAGGAATCGGTTATGTACGGTGATGTCAACAAAGACTGGATGGTTAATATTTTTGATATCACCTATCTTATCAGCTACTTGTATATGGTTGGTCCGGCACCCCTGAATATGAACAATGGTGATGTTAATTCCGATTGTGTTATCAATATTTTCGATGTGACATACTTGATTACTTATCTATATAAGGATGGTCCCGAACCTACTGAAGGATGTGTCGAGTAAGCTGTTAAGCGGCTGTTTTATTTCTCAGCCGGAAACCAGTGCTTGGTCCTCAGGCAGATTTTTACCAGCATCAGCATGACCGGGACCTCAATTAAGACCCCGACGACGGTGGCCAGGGCGGCTCCGGATGAGAGACCATACAGCATTACGGCGGTGGCGATAGCCACCTCAAAATGATTGGAGGCGCCAATCATCGCCGAGGGCGCCGAATCGCGATAGGAAAGTTTCAGTATTTTGGCCAGCCCATAAGTCAGCCAGAAAATCAGATTGGTCTGGATAAAGAGCGGAATGGCGATCCAGAGAATCGTCAACGGATTAGAAAGAATCACCTCACCTTTAAAAGAGAAAAGTAATATCAAAGTAATCAGCAGGGCGATTATCGTAAGCGGAGTGAGAAACTGTAAAAATTTGAGGTTGAACCAGTCGGCGCCTTTCGCGGAAACGATCCATTTTCTGGTCAGATAACCGGCGAAAAGAGGCAGGGCGACATAAACTCCGATAGACAACAGAAGCGCCTGCCACGGAACCGGCAAACGACCGACACCGAGAAGATATCCGCCAAGCGGGCCGTAGAGAAGCAGCATCGTCAAAGAATTTATCGCGACCATCACCAGCGTATGCCCGTCGTTCCCCCGCGCCAGATACCCCCAGACCAAAACCATCGCGGTACAGGGTGCGATTCCGAGCAGGATACAGCCGGCCAGATAAGATCGCCACAATGGCACCTCCAGCATTTTGATGCCGTTATTCAGGACGACGGTTCCGACACCATGCTGGTCGCCGACATTCAGATCCAGCCCCAAAGGCATTTTTACATAATCGACCGCCTCCGGTCCGATAAATGAATGAAAGAGAAAACCAAGAAAAAGTATTGAAATGCCGTACATCGTAAACGGTTTAATCAGCCAGTTGACAATCAATGTCAGCATAACCGGTCGTGAATTTTTGCCGGCTTTGAGAATTTCGCCGAAGTCTATTTTAACCATGATAGGGTACATCATAAAGAAAAGGCAGACAGCAATCGGGATCGAGACGACCGGCGCCTCGCCGACATCAATCGACAGACTATCCAGAAGATGCGCCACACCGGGCGCCGCTTTACCGAGAATTATTCCGCCGATTATGCACAAGAGGACCCAGACGGTCAGATATTTTTCAAAAAACGAAAGAGTTTTTGGCTCTTTAACTATACAAGCCTTAGTCGCCAAATTTAAAATTCTCCTTCAATCATAAATCAATTTTGAAAATATAAATGGCGGTTATGTAAATTCCCGCAAGAATAAATATGAGACCGGTTATTTTTCGGGAGTATTTTTCAAAGATCGCAATTTTTTTCAGAGTGCTGCCGAGATAACCGGTTCCCATACCCAAAATAATAGCAAGAATAATAACCGGAAGGCCGGTTCCCAAACCAAAAAGTGCGGGCAGCAGGAAACGGGAATTCTGATCGACCGATAAAGTCAGCAAACTTCCGAAAAAGAGGGCCGCTGAAACCGGGCAGAATGATAATGCAAAAATAAAGCCTAATATGGCCGCGCCCCAAAGACCATATTTATTTACTCTTTTGGTGAATTTTTCATTGACATTAAACCCGGGTAGAGAGAATTTAATCAAACCGATTAAAATCAACCCCAAAATAATTAAAAACGGCCCCAAAAATATATTCATGTAATATTGCAGGAAAAAGGAGATATCCGGTATCGATAAAATTCCGGTGATGAGTATAACACTGAGCAGGATATAGGCCAGCATTCGACCGGCGACATACAATAGTCCGGAGAAAAATATTTGGTCTGCTGTCTCCATATACGCCTGTCAACGCCCCATCCGTGAATGAACATCAGGGCCTCTCCTTCACCATCCAGGTCATAATTCCATTCCACTTCATTGATCACTTTTAAATAAGACATAATTTCTCCCCGATATCTTTCAGCTTGCGTAATAAATAATTCAGATCTTCCATCGTATGGCCTGCCGTAACGGTCAGGCGCAGGCGAGAAGTGCCGGCAGGGACAGCAGGCGGGTCGCCTGCGCGTGGACTACGAGGACGGCACCTCCACAACACATGACCTTATCGCGGGCAGGGACACTTTTGGAGCGCAAGACCCCCCGCCGCCGCAGGGCGCATCGA
>CAZJLX010000147.1:0-6538 GCA_964546545.1 uncultured Ignavibacteriaceae bacterium
TCAGTTGCTGCTTCGCGCCGGATATATCCGTAAGCTGGCGGCCGGGGTTTATATTTATCTGCCTTTGATGCAGCGGGTTATCGAGAAATTCAGCCGGATTGTGCGCGAGGAGATGAACCGTGCCGGATCGATTGAGATAACGATGCCGGTGCTTCACCCGGCCGAAGTCTGGCAGCAGTCGGGACGGATCGAGACAGCGGGCAAAGAATTAATGCATCTGGTCGACCGTCACCAGCATGAGATGGTGCTCGGCCCGACGCATGAGGAGATAGTAACGACGCTTATTCGGGGAGAGCTGAGATCATATAAGCAGTTGCCGCTGAATCTGTATCAGATTCAGGTTAAATTCCGCGATGAGATAAGGCCTCGGTTTGGACTGATGCGGGGACGGGAATTTATTATGAAGGATGCCTATTCATTTGACGCCGATGAGGATTCGTTTGAAGTCTCATATCAGAAGATGGTCGACGCCTATTTTGAGATATTCAACCGGGCCGGCCTGGATACGCGAAAAGTGGAGTCAGATACGGGGGCGATGGGGGGCAAGGCGGCGCATGAGTTTATGCTGATTGTCGATACGGCGGGCGGGGAAGAGGTGATTATGTTCTGCGACAAGTGTGAATATGCGGCCAATATCGAAAAGGCGACGATGCGCGAGGCTGACCCGCCTGATATAGATAAAGAGATGAAAGAAGTGGAAGAAGTCGATACGCCGAACGCCTCAACGATTGAAGAAGTGACGAAATATTTAAAGGTCGATTCGAGGCGGCTGGTGAAGACATTGATTTATCTGGCGGATGACCGTCCGGTCGCGGCGCTGATTCGCGGAGATCGGGAACTTAATGAGATAAAATTGAAGAATCATCTTAAGGCGGTTGAACTTGAAAGCGCCCCACCGGCGATTGTCGAGAATGTGACCAAATGTCCGGTTGGGTTTGCCGGACCGATTGGGCTTAAGAAGGTGATTATTGTCGTTGATCCGGAAGTGACCAGACTGCGTAATTTCATTGTCGGGGCCAATAAGAATGAAAAACATCTCCTGAATGTCAATTTCGAGCGGGATTTTGAAGCCTCAGCGGTTGTTGATATAATCAACGCCGAGGTGGGCGAAATGTGCCCTCGTTGCGACGGCACTTTATCGGCGCGCAAGGGGATTGAGGTCGGCAATACGTTTATGCTGGGGACGAAGTATTCCGAGTCGATGGGCGCGGTCTTTCTTGATGCCGAGGGGAATGAAAAGCCGTTCATAATGGGTTCATACGGGATTGGAATCACCCGCACGCCGCAGGCGGCGGTGGAGAGATATCATGATGAAAACGGCATCGTCTGGCCGAAGAATATTGCGCCGTATCTGGTCGAGATTATCCCGCTGAATTATGCCAAAGAGGAACATCAAAAAGCGGCGGAACAAATCTACGATCAGATGGTTGAAAATAATATTGACTGCCTTCTGGACGATCGCACTGAGCGGGCCGGGGTTAAATTTAATGACGCTGACCTTATCGGTATTCCTTTAAGAGTGATAATTGGCGATAAGTCGTTGCAACAGGGGAAGGTAGAGATAAAACAGCGGAGCGGCGGCGAGGTTATAATGGCTGATATTAAAAATGTTGGCGCGGAAGTAAAAAGGCTTCTGGAGGAAATAAATTAATTCAAATAAGTTGCCTTTATTAAACAATTTATGTAATTTACTAGGTTACGGCGCTGGCGTAAAACCGGCGCTTTTTGTGAAGCGGTATGGCGACGAAAGATAAAATATTGGAACTGGTTTCGGATACGATATCCGAAGAAGGATTTGAAATTGTGGAGCTTAAATTAGCTCGATATAAAAACAGCTCGAGGATACAGTTTTTCCTTGATTCGGATAACGGTATCAAGATCGATGACTGTGCGCGAATATCGAAATTAGTGGCACCGATTCTGGATAGCAGCGGGCTGTTTAGATATGGTTATACGATAGAGGTATCATCACCCGGTCTTGATCGACCGCTGTCTGTCGCACGTGATTTTCGTCGGCGGATCGGTGAAGATATAGAGATAACTTTTAATGATACCGCAACGGTCCCGATACGGGGAAAACTGATTGAAGCGGATGACAGATATATTTGTCTGGAAACAGCCGAAGGAAAGAGCAGATATGATCTGGCCGATATCAAGGTGGGGAAAATAATATTTTAACGGAGATGAAATAAATGGCTTACCATATTGTTGAAGCGCTGGCGCTGATTGCTCGCGAAAAGAACATTGATATGGATACGGTGGTCAGTAAGGTTGAGGAATCGCTTCTTGCGGCAGCCAAAAAAAGATATCCCGAGGCGGAAAATTTAACTTTCAAACTTAATCGGAACAGCGGCGAGATCACGATGATTGCCGTCAAAAAAGTGGTTGAAGAAGTCACCGATAAGTTGACCGAGTTGACGCTGAAAGAGGCCAAGGAGTTTGATGAGGATGCCGAACTGGGCGATGAGATGGAGATATATCTTGAAGTCGATGAGGAATTCGGTCGCAATGCAATCACGACCGCCAAGCAGGTATTGATCCAGAAAGTCCGCGAGGCGGAGCGCGATCGTATTTATGATGAGTACATCACCCGTGTCGGGCAGTTAGTTTCAGGCTCGGTACAACAGATCGATAAGGGAAATATTATTGTCAACCTCGGCAAGGCGGAAGCGATTTTGCCGGTGAAGGAACAGATACCGCGCGAGAAATATCGCCAGGGTGACAGAGTCCGGGCCTATATCTTGGATGTACAGAAATCGCTGGCCGGACCGCAGGTAATTTTATCGCGGGTATCGGTCGAATTTTTACGCTGTCTTTTTGCACTTGAGGTACCGGAAATATTCGAACGTGTTATCGAATTAAAGGCGATTGCACGCGAACCGGGCGAACGGACCAAAATCGCGGTTTATTCGGCCGATGAACGGATTGATCCGGTCGGCGCCTGTGTCGGTATTAAGGGTGTCCGGGTGCAGTCGATCGTGCGCGAATTAAATAATGAACGGATAGATATTATTCCGTACAGCTCGAATTCGGAAATGTTCGTAACTCGCGCCCTGGCTCCGGCCAAGGTCGTAAATATCGATGTTTTTGAAGATGAGCAGGCGATGACGGTGGCGGTTGAGGATGATAAGCTTTCGCTGGCCATCGGCAAGGCGGGTCAAAATGCGCGTCTGGCTTCAAGATTGACCGGTTGGAAAATAAATATTATGTCTGAGACCGAATACAACGAGATGAAAAAGCGTGAGGCTGAGGAGTTGGTGCCAATCGGACATCTTGAAGGTGTCGGAAGTAAAATGGAAGAACGATTGGTGGAGGCCGATATCAATACGATCCAGAACCTGGCGAAAACCTCACTCGAACAGCTTTTAAAGATCGAAGGAATTGGGCAGAAGACGGCTGAAGCTCTTCTTGACAAAGCGGACAAATTTATGCAGGAACTTGTGATTCGAAGGAAAGAGGATCAAAAGGCGAAGAAAGAGTCGGATCGTCAGGAGGCTGAAAAGGTTAAGGCAGAGGCTGCCAAAAGTGCGAAGAAGGAAGAGGATGAGAGTGAGGGTGAGGAAACGGATGGTTCGGAAGGATCCGAAAGTGACGATTCTGTCACGGAAGAAGTGAGCGAAAAATAACCCGGAGGGTAATAGATGGCCAAAAAAAGAATATATGAACTCGCCAAAGAATATAAGATATCTTCAAATGCGCTTTTGAAGATACTCCGGGAATTGAAATTTGATCCCAAGTCGCATATGTCGGTGGCAACCGATGAGATGCTGACGGCGATCGGCAAAAAATTCGAGGCTGCCAAAGAGGCGGTAAAAAAGGATATTGAACAGAGGAAAAAACCGATACCGCCCACGCCAAAAACGGACAGGCCGCCTGAAAAAGATAAAGAAAAGGCCGGCGAAAAGAGCGTCACTAAACTGACGACCGCGCCCAAAAAGCATGATAGGGGTAAGCGTAAAAAGTTTGACAAAAAGAAAAAAGGCAAAGATCCCAGGCGTGTCGATCAAAAAGCGGTAGTTAAAAGTTTTAAGGCCACTATGGCGACCATTGGCGGCAGTAAAAAAACAAAAAAATACAAAAAGTCTTATAAGGATGACGGGACCGAAGCTGTTGTTGATGAAAATCTGATCGAAGTCAATGAATTTATGACCGTGGCCGAATTGGCGCGGGCGATGGATAAAAAGCCGGCGGAACTGATTGCCGAATGTTTTAAGCTTGGTTTGATGGCCTCAATTAATCAGCGACTTGATATGGAAACGATTGAAACTTTATCGCTGGAATGTGGCTTTCAAATCCGGGAAAAGGAAGAGGTCGGGATTGAGGCACGCGAGGAGGAGGATGAGGAGCATTTGGTCGAGCGGGCACCGATTGTGACCGTTATGGGTCATGTGGATCACGGCAAAACCTCGCTATTGGATTATATCCGTGAAACCAATGTCGTCTCTCAGGAAGCGGGCGCGATTACGCAGCATATAGGGGCCTACGAGGTGCATCATCCCAGCGGCCGAATTGTTTTTATCGATACGCCCGGTCATGAGGCTTTTACGGCGATGAGGGCGCGTGGTGCGCAGGTCACGGATATTGTTATCCTTGTTATCGCCGCCGATGAAGCGGTGATGCCTCAGACAGTCGAGGCGATTGACCATTCACGGGCCGCCGGGGTACCGATAATCGTAGCGATCAATAAAATAGATAAACCAAATGCCAATGTCGAAAAGATAAAGCAGGAGTTGTCCAAACAGAATTTGATGCCGGAGGAATGGGGCGGCAAAACCATTATGGTTGAAGTTTCGGCCAAAACCGGAGCCGGAATCGAAAATCTTCTGGAGATGATTCATCTTCAGGCGGAAATGCTCGATTTAAAAGCCGATCCGTCAATCAGGGGACAGGGTGTGGTAATCGAGGCCAAACTGGAAAAGGGACGCGGTCCGATCAGTACGGTTATCATACAAAAGGGAACAGCTTTTGTCCATGATCCGATAGTGGCCGGCAGTTTTTATGGTCGAGTTCGGGTGATGTTAAGCGACCGCGATACTCCGATGGATAAGATTGGTCCCTCAACGCCGGCGCGAATAACCGGTCTGGGCGGGGTCCCGCAGGCGGGCGACAGTTTCGTAGTGGTCAAAGATGATTCGGAAGCTCGAGAGATTGCTCTGAAACGGACTCAATTGCGTCGCGAACAGGAGATGCGCCGCGGATTCGGTCGCGCTACTCTGGAAAAAATATATGAGCAGATCAAAGACGGCAAGGTTCGTGAACTACGGCTGATTATCAAAGCGGATGTTGACGGTTCTTCGGAGGTTCTGGCCGAAACTTTGAGTAAAATAGCCACCGAAGAAGTTCGGACATTGATTATCCGCAAAGGAGTCGGCACCATCACCGAGTCGGATGTTTTATTGGCGGCTGCTTCCAATGCCATTATAATCGGTTTCAATATAAGTACCGACGGGCGGGCGCGCGAAGCGGCGGCGCTGGAAAAAGTCGATATCAGGCATTATTCTATTATTTATGAAGTCGAAGATGATATCCGCAAGGCGCTGGAGGGTATGCTGTCGCCTGATATATCGGAGGAGTTCGTGGGCGCGGCCGAAATTCGTCAGGTCTTCAAGGTTCCCAAATTCGGAAATATCGCCGGTTGTTTTGTTAAAGAAGGAACGATTCACCGGACTGATAAAGTTCATCTGGTACGTGACGGACGAATAATCCACACCGGGAGTCTGTCCTCTCTAAAAAGATTTAAAGAGGATGTGCGCGAGGTTGCCAACGGATACGAATGCGGGATAGCGATCGAAAATTATAATGATATTAAAGTGGGCGACTCGATTGAGGTCTTCCAGATTAAGGAAACAGCCAAGAAATTATAGTGAACAGGTGACGATTGATTGTTGGAACAGTTACGATTGATCTTTCCCTTCCCGGTGTGAATTCATTAAAAGAGAAAAGAAGGAGACTCAAGTCGCTTTTGGCCCGGATTCGGAATAAATATAACGTATCGATAGCGGAGACTGCTTGTAATGACAGCCATCGAACGGCGCAGATCGGTGTGGCTATCGTCTGCAACAGCAGTGCTTTTGCCGATCAGGTAATATCGAAAGTCGTCCGGATGATTGATACCGAACCGGAAATAGTCATGACCGATTATCGAGTGGAAATTTTGTAGAGTAAATAAGATGAGGCAGTTTAAAAGAGTCGAGCGGGTAAGAAATCAGATGCTTCGTGATGTCAGGCAGTTGCTGGATCAGGAATGCGCAACCAGGCTGCGTACAATGGTGACGTTCACCGATGTGGAGATGACAAAAGATCTGAGGAATGCCACGATATATTATTCTGTTCTCGGCGACGATGAATCACGAAAAAAAACGGCGACATATTTAAGCGGAATTAGAAAACGGGTCAAGTCGCAACTGGGGGATTTGCTCCAATTGAAATTTACACCCGAAATAACGTTTCGCTTTGATCCATCCATTGAACGCGGGATGAAAATAGAGAAACTTTTAAACGAGATAGCAAAAGACAATGATGTGTCCGGCGACGACAA
>CAZJLX010000148.1:0-1181 GCA_964546545.1 uncultured Ignavibacteriaceae bacterium
GAGACTTTGGCCCAAAAGGCGGCAGTCGATTTCAGTCGTTTACCTGTCACCGGTGAGATCAAGCCGGTCGTAGGTCTGGTTGGCGAGATTTATCTCCGCAACAACCGTTTTTCCAATAACAACCTGATCGATAAGCTTGAAAAACTCGGTCTGGAAGTCAAACTGGCGACTTTTGGTGAATGGATTCAGTACACATCATATACTTTTAAGCTTGACTCCATTTATAATCGAGACTGGAAGGCGATTTTAAAAGCATATATTCAACAGCATTATCAGTACCATGATGAGCATAAAATTGAAAAAAGTTTTGCCAAAATATATCCGATTGATCTTGAGGTCGACGTTGCCAAGGTGACCGGTCTGGCGCAGCCATATCTCTCGATTGAAGTTAGAGGTGAGGCGGTACTGTCGATTGGCAAGGCGATTGAGTTTGTCAAAACCGGCGCCGGTGGAATTATAAACTGTATGCCGTTTAACTGCATGCCCGGAACGATTGTCTCGTCGCTGTCGCGAAAAATTTCGACCGATCTTGGCTATATCCCCTGGTTGAATATAAGCTATGAGGGTTTGCAGGATACGGGTGAGGAAACCCGGCTGGAAACCTTTGTCGGTCAAATTAAAAGTATGCAGGCGATTAAAACTTAAAAGTTTGGAAACGGGCCGATAGGTGGAGCCGGGCAATAAGGCATTTGAAACATTATTCGACGATTTTCTTGAAGAATACTGGCAGGTATATCCTTTCAAGGCGACGGCCAGTGGCGTCCATAAACAGGACGATCGAATAGGTTCACTCCGAATCGAATCAATTGAAGCTTTTCTGCAACGAGAAAAATATTATCTGGCCGAAATTCAAAAATTAATTTCCCCGGGCAATTTGAGTGATGATAATCAAATCGATCTGGAGATATTTAAAGGTTATCTGACAGCTGAGATTGAAGGGTATAAACTGGATGATTCTTATCGACGTAACCCATCCATTTATATTTCTATCGCCCTTTCATCATGTTTTATCCTCTGGATCCGAAACTTCGCACCCAAAGAAGAGCGATACCGATTTTTAATCAGTCGATTGAAATGTGTCCCGGATTTACTAAATGACGGGAAAGAAAATCTTCGTCTGGCCGAAACGATTCCATCTGTTTGGCCTGATTTGGCGCGGCAGATGATAACCGCCGGTCAGA
>CAZJLX010000148.1:1191-6449 GCA_964546545.1 uncultured Ignavibacteriaceae bacterium
TTCTAAAATTATTCTTGAGGTATCCGAGGAAATCCCGGAATTGAAAAATGATTTTCTTGCCGCCGCAACTCTGGCCTCAAAAGCGTTTGTTGATTATGACAATTTTATCACCGATGAATTATCCAAAAAACCGGAAGGTTCTTTCGCGGCGGGTCGGGAATATTATGAATTGCTCTTGAAAAATTTACACATGCTGCCATATACCCCGGAGGAAATTGAACGGATCGGACTTGAATATATTGACAAGACAATTACCGAAATTAAGCATGTCTCAGAGCGAATTAAACCGGGTGCTGATTGGATAGATGTTATAGAAAAAATCAAATCCGATACACCGAAACCCGATGCGATATTGAAACATTATCATGACGAGTCCGTCTCATTGCGGAAATTTATTCTGAATAATAATATTGTATCCATTCCTGAAAATGAATCCCTCGACATTATCGAAACCCCTGAATTTTATCGCCCCCAGTTACCGTACGGCGCGTACATGATGCCGGCGCCTTTTGAGAAAGACCAGCGCGGCTTTTTCTTTGTGACACCGATAGATGAATCGGCTTCGGAGGAAAAAAAGCGCGATCAGTTAAAGGGCCACTCTTTGCCCGCGATAAAAATTGTCGCTCTCCATGAGGGATATCCGGGGCATCATCTTCAGCTTTGTCATGCCAATCGGGTGCGGTCTAAAATTAGGCGGCTGTTCAGGACCTCTGTGTTTGCCGAAGGGTGGGCGCTTTATTGTGAAGAGATGATGAAAGAGCAGGGTTATTACGATGACATCAGGATAGATTTAATCCAGCTTAAGGATCAACTCTGGCGGGCCTGCCGGGTGGTGATTGACGTCCGCCTGCATACCGGAAAGTACAGTTTTGACGAGGCCGTCAGGATGTTAGTCGAGACAGCACGAATTGAGCCGACCAATGCCAAAAAAGAGGTGGTCAGATATACTCAATCACCAACGCAGCCAATGAGTTATCTGCTGGGCAAAATCGAGCTGATGAAGTTGATGGCCGATTTGGCAAAATCGGGCCAAAATTGGGATCTAAGGCAAATCCACGATAAGCTCTTATCTGTTGGCACAATACCGGTTTCTATGGTCAGGAGGGCGATCCTGGGAACAAATCAGGAGACATTTTGTTAAAATTAATCGATAATTATATTACTAATTGGAGAGGTATTGAAAATGAGCAAAGCAGTGCAAATTTCGGATGGTACATTTGAAGAGGAAGTCCTGAAATCTGACGTCCCGGTTGTTGTTGATTTTTGGGCTCCATGGTGTGGTCCCTGTAAAATGATTGCACCGATTCTTGAGGAGTTTGCCGAAACATACGACGGTAAGTTGAAAGTTGCCAAACTTGATGTCGATCAAAATCCAAGAATTTCGAGTCAATATAAAATTATGTCGATCCCGGCCCTTCTCTTTTTTAAGGATGGCAAATTGGTAGAACAGGTTATAGGTGCTTTACCAAAGGCCCAACTTCAAAATTACGTTGAAAAGGTATTATAGTGACGGACAATAGCTTAACTGGCGGCGGCTGGAAAAATCCGCCATCGGAGTCTATTCAAAAGTTTCTTAAAGGGGCGAAAACAATTGCGATTGTTGGCCTTTCGCCAAAAGCGGAACGGCCCAGCAATGGCGTTGCCTCGTATTTATTGGATCAGGGATATAAAATAATCCCTGTGAATCCGGGCTTTAAGGAAATACTGGGTCAAAAAAGCTATCCGGCTCTGGCCGATATACCGGAAACGATTGATATTGTTGATCTGTTTCGTAAAAGTAAATTTGTCATGCCGATTGTCAATGAGGCAATCTCTATCGGTGTAAAAACGGTTTGGCTGCAGGAGTCGGTACTATCCGAAGAAGCCTTTAAAAAAGGGCAGAAGGCGGGTTTGATGATGATCATGGATCGCTGCATTTTAAAGGAGCATCGAAGACTGATATAATAATGTCAGATATTTGAATCAGGGTTTAGCATCATGGATCTATACGATATTTTTTTCTTTTTATTATTTCTTGCAGGCTGGATTATATTGGTCAAATATATCCTGCCTCGCTCCGGCGTAACCGGAGGATCGTGAATGGGACCAATCTGCGAACCCCGTGTGGGTGATGGTGAAATATCGACTTCTGATGAATCTCCCCCTGATAAATTGTGATAAAACCACCTAATTGGTAATGCATATTGACTTTGGGTACAGAAAGTCTTAAAATATATTGATTAAGAGCGCTTGGCAGGATGCCGATAGGTTGAGATATGAGGCCGAATAACAGCTTTCATCAGTCAAGAACAGGTTTCAGAATAGGTCCCGGATCAATCAGTCCGGTGATAAAATATCTTCTTATTATTAATGTTATAGTATTTTTTATTCAGTCAGTCTCGTCCGTTCGGCTTACCGATATTTTTGGCCTGTCACCTCTTAATTTTTTCAGGGAATTTCCAAACCTCTTTTTTCAGCCCTTTACCTATATGTTCCTGCATGCCGGGCTTTTTCATCTGCTCTTTAATATGTTTGCGCTCTGGATGTTTGGCACCGAGATCGAATATTCTCTTAAAAGCCGTTCATTTTTAAAATTCTATATCCTCTGCGGTCTGGGTGGCGCCCTGTTATCGTTGATTTTTAACTATAATATGCCAAATCCAATTATCGGAGCCTCAGGTGCCATATATGGAATTCTGGCTGCCTATTGGCTGCTGTTTCCGGATCGGATTCTATACATTTTCTTTATGTTTCCAATGAAAGTCCGCTGGGCGATTCCACTCTTTGCCGTGCTTAATTTTGTTGCTTCCGGGACCAATGTGGCTCATCTGGCCCACTTTGGAGGCGCTTTGGTAGGTTTTGCTTATATGAAATGGGATCGACACTGGTTCAGCCCGACAAATTGGCTTAAGTCTATGCGTAACAAAAAACGCGAGGAAAAACTCCAGAAAAAGCGCCAGAAAGCCGAAGATATAATGAAAAGGGTGGATAAAATTCTGGATAAAATCAATGAGGTGGGAATTGAAAATCTATCCCGTGAGGATAAAAAATATCTCGAAAACGCCTCGGAGATTTTATCCAATAATGACCAACAGCTCAAGTAAGGCGGTGCTGGAATGAGGAAAAAAATCCTGGTTGCCGAACAGTCGGACGCCATTAGATCAATCGCCGAGTCTATTTTACAGCAAAACGGATATGATGTTTTAACAGCCTCGACAATAGAAAAGGCAAAAGAATTAATTATTACAGCCTCTCCCAATATGCTTATAATCGGCGCCGATTTGAAGGATTCCTCTAATAATTATCTCTATGATTCTCTCGAAGAAAGTGATCAGACAGCCTCAATCCCTTTATTGATCATTGCTGATCCGGATGGACGCTCAATCTCATACCCCGATGAAGTTATTTTACCCCGTCCTTTTGAGCCAAAAGATTTTTTGGAGCGAGTCCATTTGTTTGTCGGCGGCGGAACACCACCAACCGAGATGGTAATTAAGGAGACGGAGGCATTTGCCGAAGAATCGGTCGATGACGAGTTACTTGATGCCGCCTTGGGCATGGATAAAATCGAGGTCGAGGATTCAGAGGTCCTTGGTCAAACGGCGACCGGAATTAATATCCAGAAGATTGAAAAAGATAAAACGAAGAAAAAAGATATTTACGATCTTAATCAGCCTGATGAAGATGATGATTTAAAAGATAAAAAGAATGACACCGTCGTATCATTGATGATTCGTGATGATGAAGGACAGGGCAAATCCGGGCAAAAAAATGTCAAACCGGAGGTTTCCGACTCATCCAAGCTGGACGTGTCAAACGATCAGTATGGCATGGAAGACGCGGAATCTGAAAAGAAGGTCGAGAAACCGGTAACGGAAGAAGAAAAAAATAAGCATGATTATGACTGGTTTATCGGCGAGATGAAAAAAGACGGCGGCGATAATAAGAAGCTGTCCGAGTTAAAAGAGAATGATTCCGGAAAATTGCATAAAACGTCAAACAGCGATTCTCTCAATCAGGTAACCCCACCGGTCCCCGAAATAAAAAAGGGCGGCGTCGAAGAATTCATTACTGAATTTAAAAAGGAGATGGAAGAAATAAATACCGCGTCGTCTAAAATTCAGATTGATAATATCAATCCCGATTTAAAATTACCGGTCACCGAATCTCCGGCACAACCGGATGTGGATCCGGCGGAGATAAGACAATTCTGTAATAATCTGGTTAATATAATGGCCGAAAAACTGGCCAAAAAGATTGCCGATAAGATTGATAAAGAACAACTGTACAATATTATAAAAGAAGATATTATTCAAATCATCTCGGAAAGGGCTCCCGGCCCGCCTGTTTAAGGTTATTTCTCCGGATCATGGGATAGAATTAAGGAGACACGATGTTCGAGAACAGTATTAGTTATTTCAGCGCCCTGCTGGCGGGAGGATTATCCTTCGTCTCGCCCTGCGTTTTGCCGTTAATTCCCGGTTATATTTCATTTATCTCCGGCGTTTCTTTGGAAGATCTAACTGATAAAGAGAAGGCGCAACAACATCTGGGGCGAGTGGCCCTGAACACGGTCTTTTTCGTTATTGGATTTTCATTAATATTTATAGCACTCGGCGCCTCGGCTTCCTTTATCGGCGGCTGGCTCTTTTCCAATCTCGAATATTTTAATAAAATCGGCGGGGTCCTTATATTTCTATTTGGTTTGCATGTTGCCGGTGTCTTTAAAATTCGCGCCCTTAATTATGAGAAACGTTTCCATACGACCAGTAAAAAGTTCGGCATTTTGGGTTCGGTCGTCATCGGTATGGCCTTTGCATTTGGCTGGACACCTTGTATCGGACCGATTCTGGGCGCCATTCTGACAATGGCTGCCAGTCACGATACGGTTTGGGAAGGTGTTCTGCTTTTGTCTTTCTACTCGGCCGGCCTCGGTATTCCGTTTATTTTGACTGCCCTTCTGTTCAACTGGTTAATCGGTTTTTTCGGTTTTATAAAACGTCACTTCCGGGCTGTCGAAATTATATCCGGACACGCCAGCAGGACCAAGCGGGTGTTGTTGCGGTGTAAAAACGACGACAAAGACCGAAAACGCATCCGTTCTTTATTGTCGTCGATATAATACCAAACGCCTGGCCCCAAAAACAAAAGCGAGGTATCTCCCTCCGGCAGTGTAAAAACACCTTGACATATTTTTTCATTTTGGGTAAAAGAAAAGATTGATTCACTGATGCGGGGTGGAGCAGTCAGGTAGCTCGTCGGGCTCATAACCCGAAGGT
>CAZJLX010000149.1:0-6392 GCA_964546545.1 uncultured Ignavibacteriaceae bacterium
GGTTTGGCCAAAAGCACTCTGATTTTTTTTTGCATTTTTTTATTTTTCTTTTGATTACATATTGAAGTCAAATAAACGGTGGTTCGATGTACTCCCCGAAAATCGGACGCAACGCGTCGATTATCTCGCCCTCGGTCGTGTAGACCCGCACACAATCGAGCATCGCCTTTAATGTATTGCCGTTTCCTTTGGCCGCCGTTTTCAAATCTTCCAGCGTTCGTGCAACCTTATCATTATCCCGATCCTCACGCACTTTTTTGACAAAAGCGGACTGCTCAGCCTCGACCGAGGCATCAATTTTCAAAATCGGGATTTCGATTTTTTCATTTTCCATAACATAATCGTTAATCCCGACAATAATCCGCTCTTTCTTTTCGATTTCCCGCTGATACTGATATGAGGCACGCGCGATTTCCCTCTGCTGGTATCCCTCCTCGATACATTTGACTACGCCGCCGCGCCGCTCGATTTCATCGAGATAATTTTCCGCATCAGCCTCGATTTTATCGGTCAGCGCCTCGACAAAATATGATCCGGCCAGCGGGTCGATCGTATTGGTCACGCCGGTTTCATGGGCGATAATCTGCTGCGTGCGGAGAGCGATCAAAGCCGCCTTCTCCGAAGGCAGCGCCAGCGTTTCGTCCATCGAGTTGGTATGCAGCGATTGGGTTCCGCCCATTACCCCGGAGAGCGCTTCGAAGGCGGTTCGGATAATATTATTCTCCGGCTGTTGCGCCGTTAAGGAACATCCGGCGGTCTGGGTATGAAACCGGCAGAGCCAGCTTCGTTTATCTTTGGCCTTATATTTTTCGCGCATCCGCCGGGCAAAAATCCGCCGCGCGGCGCGATATTTGGCTATTTCCTCGAAAAAGTCCTGATGGGCATTAAAGAAAAACGACAGACGCGGCGCGAAAGCATCAACATCCTGCCCGTCTTTAATCGCCGCCTCAATATAAGCAAAACCATCCGAGAGGGTAAAAGCGAGTTCCTGCGCCGCCGTTGAGCCGGCCTCGCGAATATGATAACCGGAGATCGAAATCGTGTTCCACTGAGGAACATGATCAGTGCAGAAAGCCATCATATCTGTAATCAGTCTGATTGACGGTTCCGGCGGAAAAACCCATTCTTTTTGCGCGATATATTCTTTGAGAATGTCGTTTTGAAGCGTTCCGCGCACCTTATCAAAGGGGACATTTTGTTTCTCGGCGACCGCCAGATACATCGCCAGAAGAATCGAGGCGGGGGCGTTGATGGTCATCGAGGTTGAAACATCACGAACATTAATGTTGTCAAAGAGGATTTCCATATCGGCCAGCGAATCAACCGCGACCCCGCATTTGCCGACCTCACCGAGTGAGCGGGCATGATCCGAATCGTAACCCATCAGAGTCGGCAGATCAAAAGCGACCGAGAGACCGGTCTGTCCCTCCTTTAGCAGATAAAGATAGCGCTCGTTGGTTTGTCGCGGGGTACCCATCCCGGAAAAAAGCCGCATCGTCCAGAGCCGTCCGCGATACATCGTATTATGCACGCCGCGGGTATAGGGGTACTCACCGGGCCAGCCGATTTTTTTATCATAATCGATATCTTTAATATCCAGCGGCGTATACAGCTCATTTATCTCATCGCCGGATATTGAAATAAAACGGGGTCTGGTGGTTTTGCCTCGGAATTTTTCGCTATCTTTATCCCATTGAGACTTTTTGTCTTTTATCTTATTTATAAACTCTTTACCATACATTATCTTCTCCAATTCTTTCCAGTCAATAATTCTAATACTTTTTGGCCAAAAAATCAAGCCCGGCGCAATGGCTTAATATACTTTAAACGGCCTTATCCACACTCTATACGAATTCATTTAAGTTTATGAAAGATTTATCGATATTCGGCACTTCTATCCCGTCAACACAGACTCCTCGACTTCGTCTAAGGCAGGAATTGATCTATTTTTATCAAATCAAGCTTATTGCCCATAGCAGTTTATATCATCGAAATCAGGTTTGTTTTATTAAATATTCCGACTTATATTTGTCATTATCTGTGGAAAGAGAAATAATCCAATGTCCGAGCGAGTAAGAGAATATATCATCCCGATTTCAATAACAGTCCTGCTGCTGACCATTTCGTTCATTCTTCATTTTAAATCTTGCGGTTCGCCGCTAAGCTATTCGAATGAATTGTCACAACAACGGATGAACCTGCATCTGACTTACTACCCTTTTTCAATCAGATATTTAACGACATATCCGACCCTCTATCTGCATCAATTAACAGGCCTTTCGATTAAGGCATCGTTTTTTACCCTGCAGTTTTTTATCGCCTTTTTAATCGGCCCGGTTTTTTACAATTATCTGAAGATTTTAAAATTCGACCGCAACTGGTCAAATGTCGGCGTTTTTTTACTATTTAGCTGCTATCCGATAATTGCCGCTCATTTTGAGCCGGTCCATACCTGGGATGATTTCTGGGTCTATATCTTTCTGATTCTGACCTTCAGTCATACCGTTAAAGGAAATCCGATAAGCTCGGGAATTTATTTCGCTCTGGCCTGTTTTGGCCGCGAGCAAAGCCTGATGTTTTATCCTGTATTAATTTTCTCTTTCTTTTTATTTGGCGACAATATAAAGCTAAGTCGAAAAATAATCGGTCTGCTTATCCCGGTTATCACCTTTGGCGGTTTTTATATCAATGTCATGAAAGTGACCGATCCGATCCGATTTAAATATATTTTGTACAATTTCGAACATGCTTTACGGGCGCGTGACGCCCTTTTTTCGTTTTATATATCTTTCGGATTTATCTGGCTCGCCGCCGGGATGGCACTTCTTTTTTTGAGGCATATAAAAAAAGATAAAATACAAAACTTGCTGTATTATGGTGCTTTGTACTCCGCTCCGGTCACCATATTATTGACCTTTTTTATTACGAAAGCGCGGGAGACACGAATATTTTTTCCGCCCTTTGTATTTTTAATTCCACTCGCTCTTCTGATATTAATACCGCTTTGGAGATTTATTAAAGAACACTTTACGGTGCGGTCAAAATATATCATCCTGTCAACGATGATTCTCGTGACAACCGGCACGATTTTATTTGCCTGGATTATGTTACCGAGGTTTGAATATCGCCAATGCGTCAATTTCTGCCGGGAGTGGGCCGGAGTCAATCTCAGCTTAATTATATTTATTGCCGGGTTTTATCTGATCTATCCGAAAATAAAAGACTTGTTCAACAGCAGATTAGATCACTCCTTCAGCGACGACAGCTCTAGCAGCCGCTCCGCCTCGGTGTAGGGGTCTGTCCTTTTTTGATATATTTCCGAGACGACTTTATCCAGATCCACCGTTCCTTCAAGCTTAATGCGGATAATATTGCTCAGATGTGATCTGAGAATTTTATAAATCTTATTTCTGATTTGTTCCTGGCGATGTTTTTCATACAGGCCGGTTGACTGCGAAAAAGCAACGTGGCCCTTTATTTTCTCAAGAAGAATATCCATATTAATATTGTTAAGCGCCTGAGTCGCCACCACCGGCAGTTCCCAGTCTATTTTATCGCGCTTCATTTCGAGGGTGCTGTTTATTTCGCTGACCACCATCTCCGAGCCGGGTCGGTCCGATTTGTTTATGGCAAAAATATCGGCAATCTCCATCAGGCCCGCTTTCAGGGTCTGAATAACATCACCTGACTCCGGAACAAGAACCACGACGACCGTATCGCAACTGTCGATAATATCCAGTTCGACCTGCCCGACCCCAACCGTCTCGATCAGGATATAATCGAAGCCAAAGGCATCGAGCGCAATCAGGACATTGCCGGTCGCCGCCGCCAGACCACCACTCGAACCTCGGGTAGCCATTGAACGGATATAAATCGAATTATCGGTCGGCATATCAGTCAGGCGAATCCGATCCCCCAAAAGCGCTCCACCGGTAAAAGGGGAACTGGGATCGATGGCCACAACCGCCACTTTTTTGCCTTCTTTGGCCAGAAGTTTTGAGATATTATTGACCAGCGAGGATTTCCCGGCACCGGGCGGACCGGTAAAACCGATTTTAATCGCTTTACCGCTTTTTGAATATAGCTTTGATATAAGTCGTCGATAATCTTTGCCGCGATTTTCGATATGCGAAATTATTCGCGACAGCGCGGATGCGTCACCCGCCCAAAATTTATCAAGGACTGTCATCTCAATACGATGCCACGTCTCCGGCACCCAGTTTAATATCCTTAAGGCGCAGTTGAATCCGGGTATGGCCTTCCCATGAATTGTACTCGATCACATAAACAAGATCAACCAGCGAACCGCGGCCCGACAATTGTCTGGCCCAATCGCCAAAACCGAAACCGATTATATCGAATACCGCATCGCCTTTGCGGACTTTCATTTTCAGATGATTTTTGCCGACCCGATAAGGTTGTCCAAGGACCTCACAATTGCGAGTCAAAAATACCGGTCGCATATTCTGAGGACCGAAGGGTGCAAAGGTTTCGAGGATGTCAAGAAAAACTGAATCAATCTCCGACAACTCAATCTCGGAGTCGATATATAATTTGGCGACCATATCTTCATCGGTCAGCATCAGTTTTGAGACTTCTTTCAAACGCTGTCGAAAGGCATCAATATTTTCCGGAGCTATCGTCAGCCCGGCGGCATATTTATGTCCGCCGTAACGAATCAACAGATCCTCACATTTCTTTAACGCCTCGGTTAGATGAAATCCGGGGATCGAACGAGCCGAACCCTTGCCCTCATTGTTATCATCAATGGCAATCATAACTGTCGGCAGATGATATCTTTCCACAAGTCTCGAAGCGACAATACCGATAACTCCCGGATGCCAGCCTTCGGAGGCCAGCACAACCGCTTTGTCGTTTTCAAAATCGACCAAATCGCGAATCTGTTCGAGCGCCTCATTCAGAGTTTTCTCATCGATATTCTTCCGGCGCTGATTTTCCCGATCCAGCTTGCGGGCAATTTCCGAGGCGACTTTTTCATCTTTGGTCGTTAGAAGTTTGATAGCCAGTTCGGCATCTCCCAACCGTCCGATAGCATTAATCCGCGGGGCCAGAATAAAGACAACCTGACCGGTTCCGATCTCCTTGCCCATCAGGCCGGAGACAAAGGTCAGCGACTTTAAACCCGGCTTGGTCGTTCCGGATATCTGGCGGATTCCGAATTTGGTCAAAATGCGATTTTCCCCTACCAAAGGTACTATATCGGCCGAGGTTCCCAGAGCAACAAGGTCAAGATGCTCCTCCAGTTCCGACTCATCCTGCTGCAACCTTTGATAAAGCGCCTGAGCCACTTTAAAGGCTACCCCCACGCCTGACAATTCACCACCGGCATAATGACATTCTTTTTGTTTGGGATTAACCAAAGCGATTGCCTTGGGGAGTTTTTCTCCCGGTTCGTGATGATCGGTCAGAATACAATCGATACCTTTCGAACGGGCGTACTCGACCTCCTCGACCGCCGTCACACCGGTATCCACCGAAACGATCAGTGTAATTTCCTTGACAACCGCCTCATTGATACCATCCACCGATAAGCCATATCCTTCAATCAGACGATTCGGCAAATAGTATGAAACCTGAGCACCCAGTTTGTTTAAAATCAGGTACAGCAATGATGACGCGGTTATACCGTCCACATCATAATCGCCATAAACCATAATCCGCTCATTCTCGCGCAGCGCATTCATAATACGTTCAACTGCCTTATCCATGTCGAGCATGGTAAAGGGATCGACAAGGTCTGATAAGGAAGGATTCAAAAACTGCTGGATAGCTTCGGGAGTATCAATCTGTCGATTAAACAGGATTTTTGTAACTGTTTTCGGCAACCCGACTTTGGATGCGATATTTTGAAGCAGCTCACCATCGGGCTCGGGAGCTACGACCCACTTAAGTGGGATCGACCTGGTTGCCCAATTCATGCGGCTTCCTTTTTTTCAAAAGCCAGGAAGAGGAAAATAAGCCGAGTTCTGTCCCATCCGGACGGATGGTAACGGCCATTTATCTTGGCCCACCGGTTACCCGGTGGCTCTGTGCGGCCTACCCGGAAATAAACGGGGCGAACCTGCCCCTCTTTCCTTATTTGGCCTTGCTCCGAGTGGGGTTTACCCCTGATACAGTTACCTGCCTCAGGCGGGGTCTCTTACACCTCGTTTTCACCCTTGCCGCCATCCGACAAGCGGATGGGTAGGCTGTTTGTTTTCTGCGGCACTTTCCGTCGGATCACTCCGCCCCGGCGTTACCGGGCACCCTGGTTCTTTGGAGCTCGGACTTTCCTCACTCTATGAGGTCATAAAGCGCGACCGTTTTTTCCTCTTTCTGCACTTAGTTCAATTCTATAGTTAACACATTTTTTCGTTTTAATTCATCCGTCT
>CAZJLX010000150.1:0-241 GCA_964546545.1 uncultured Ignavibacteriaceae bacterium
GATCGCAATAACCAGAACATTACGGACTATGGCACGACCCAGGCTCTCGAATATCCGATGGTAGGTCTCCCTGAAATTGCCGGTTTGAGCATGTATATATTTTGACCTTTTAATAAAGTGAATCGCAAAATCAATCGATAATCCCAGAGTCAGCGATGACAAAACGGCAATCGGCATATCATACGGTTTGCCGATGTATCCGATTGCGCCGTATATGGCCATAATCGTTATCGATAGTGGC
>CAZJLX010000150.1:251-6318 GCA_964546545.1 uncultured Ignavibacteriaceae bacterium
GAGAAAAACCATCATCAGAAAGACAACGGCGAAAGAACTTAATAGAGCCGAACGCATACCGCCAACCATTTTTTCCTGCCAGACAACATTAATATATGGCAGACCGGCCCAGTTAATATCCAGATGTGCGGGGGGAGGATTATTTTTAATAAAGTCGTCGGCTGAGGCAATTACCGATTTAACCGATTCATTGTCACCCTCTTTAAGCTGTACCCATAAATTGGCTTTAGAATAATCCCGGGTTACGAATTTAAAGAGATCATCAGGATTGCCGCCCGATATTTCAAAAAGAAAGAGGTCCTGAGCCACCTCATCCTGATTATCCGGAATGGCAAATTTGGATCGGTCGGCATTATACAGTTCATATCTGATTTTTTTAACAATATCGGTCAGACCGGTTGAGGAACCTACGACCGGATGTTGTTCGAGATGTTTTTGCAGTTTTTCGATATATTTTAGGGTTTCCGGATTTTTTAATGCATCCTCCTCGCCGCCGTCAAGGACAAGATAATTCATATAGGTGCCGGCCAGATGTTTGTTCAGGGTCACATCGGCGATACGCAGAGGATGATCCTTTTTAAACCACTTGACCGGATTATCATTGACGACTATCATCCGTAATCCGATAACCGCGACAACGATAATCACTGCCGTACCAAACAGTATGAGTTTATAATTTTTGGCATTAAAATCCCGGAAAAAGTGCATGATCCGAGCTAATGGACCCCGGTTGTCTTTCGATTTTCCAAAATTTCTCAGTGCCTTATCCGAGATCAAAACGGCGAAGGCCGGATTAAATGTAATCGACAAAAACCAGGCGACAAAGATACCAAAGGCGACAAACATCCCGAAGACCCGAACCGGCGGAATAGGGGTGAGAGCGAGCGAGACAAATCCGATTATCGTCGTTATGGTGGTAAAGAGAATAGGGATGAAAAGTTCCGATATGGTTTCGCGAATAGTTGTTTTTTTATGTTTGTATTTTTGGTAGCGGTCGTGGAACTCCGATATAATATGAATGGAGTTTAAAACCGCAATCGGAAATAAAAATATCGGGATCATTGAACTCATTATATGCACCGTATGACCGGTAAAAATCAGAAGTCCCATTGTCCAGATAATCGACACGATGGCGACAATCATCGGAGCAATGATAATTTTAACATTCCTGAAAAAAAGCAGCATCAGAAGAAAAATTATCAATCCGGCCAGCGGGGCGCTGATAGCCATCTGACGAAACATTTCGGCGCCGAAACTATCCTCGGCAACCGGTAAACCGGCGATAAAGTATTCCTCACCGGTTGAATGGCGGTCGATAATTTCCCGGATTTCCCCGGCAATACGGTGCGACATGTTTTTTGATTCGATCGGAATAAACATCGCAATCGCTTTGCCATCGTCGGAAGCCAGCTTGCCCTTTAGGATTGGATTATTCCTAATGCGACTTAATATGTATTGAGCCTGTTTATCACTTTCCGGTTCCTTTTCGAGTAAAGTCTTGACCTGTAGGATACCGTCAGTCTGAATAATATCATCGACCATCGAAGGTGCCAGAATATCGTCGGCGATAACGCCATGAATTTCGGCCACCTCATCGATAATCTTATATATATTGGTCATTAGCTTCTTATTAAAAGCCCCCTTTTCCTCGACAACGCCAACCGCGATAAAATCGGAAATGGCAAAATCCGCTTTGACCTGATGATCAAAAAGACGCGCCGGCTCATCCGCTCTGAGCATATTTTCCGGATCGGTATCAATCTTAATATTCGGTATCTGGAAAGCGAAAAAGGAGGTTATCAGAACCACGCCGATTATAACGGTCCAGGGATGGTTGATAGAAAATTCGGTGAGTAGTCGTTTCATTTCCTCAGTCCTTCTCGTTTAAATAAAAATTGCTATTAAACCTTTAGATAGAGATTCAGTGAAAATGATTCAAAATAAGAGTAAAATAATCTAAATTACCATAATATGTTGATATACAGCATATTACAATATTTTAAAAGTCGTGAAATAATTGACAGTTCAGAAAGGGAATTAATAAATATCAGGAGTTTGATTTCTTCCCGAATTTATTTTGCCATCTCGATTTTAGAGCATCATTCAACTTGTGCTCAATTGCGGCAGGCAGGCGTTCTTTTTTACCCTCGCGGCATAAAACGACCGTTTGCTTTAGAGTATCAACCATAATCCGGCAGTTGTTGCATTCTTTGAGATGTTTCTCAAGTTCGGCGCACAGCGCCTCGTCAATTTCACCGTCGATATAGTCGGCGATATTTTGAATATATTTATTACAGTGCTTCATGACTTCTCTCCCTAAAAGCCTCGGTAAGTTCGTCGCGCAGGGCCAGACGAGTACGCAAAATTCGCGATTTGGTCGCCGCAATAGAAAGTTTTAAAACGTCAGCCACTTCTTTAACCGACATATCTTCCATATAGCGCAGGATAAACGGGGTACTGTATTTATATGACATGCCGGCCAGATTCTTTTCTATTATTTCCTGAATCTGTTTCTGTTCAAACTGAGTATGCGGGTTGCCCCAATCATAGAGTGCCTTGTTGTCTGTTTCGTGCGAGCCGGGCAGATAATCCTCAATCGGCTTTAAATCCATCCGTTTTTGTTTGCCGACCGAGGCTCGAAAATGGTTTAAGGCAATCGAATAGAGCCAGGTTCCAAACGATGACTCAATTCGGAATTTGTCAATATTATCCACCGCTTTTAAAAATGTTTCCTGCACTAAATCCTCAGCATCTTCACGATTACCTGTTAATTTCAGCGCCAGCCGATATATTTTATCCTTATGCCCGGAAATCAAACGGTTGAAAGCCTCAAAATCGCCATTTTGAGCCTTCTTTATTTCTTCTCTTTCTTTCATTGGATTAAATTATAGTCGAAATGATTCAAAAAATCAAAAATAAAGATCTGGAAAGGTATATTTATGAAAAGTTGTTCTAATCATTCATTTAGTTATGTTGAGAGATATCAGGGATCTTCCTCGACAATTAGTCTGATGGCCCTGTCGATAGGAATAAAGCAGACTTTTTTTGAAAAATCCAATAGCCTTTAATTGCCCAACTCTTCGGCCTCGCGTTTCCGCATGCGTCCCGATTGCTATTGCCCTGCCAACTGGCGGTCTAACTTATAATGAGCCATGTCGCTTGGAATACCATATATAAGTCCATAGAATAAAAAACATCAGACAGCTGGGTTACTGTCCATTGCTGTTATCATGCCGATAGTACCAAAACCGAATTCATTTAACTTCCGAAAAGTAAATGACATTTTTATTACAAATAATATCGATTAAAAAGCGGCCGGTTGATATCCGGCCGCTTTTGGCTATGACACCAGCCTATCTAACGTAAATCATATTTTATAAATGCGATAAAGGCGCCCATAAACGAAATAAAGATATACAATCCGAGTAGACAAAAATCAAAGATAACCGGTGCCACCGCTTCTTTGAAAGTTTGTCGCGGAGGATCAAATTGCGGTACCTCGTTGACATCCAGACCATCGTTACTGCGGTCATTCCCGGCTATTTGCATACTTTGATTTCCCTTCTCATCAATAGTAAAGGCAATCATCATGCGACCGTCATCGCCGGTTTCTTCTTTTTTATGGTCGACAAATTCAAAAAACTGCCGTCGATAATTATTGATGGCATCTTCATATCTTGTTTTCATATCGATATTGGTTCCCGCCAGAGACATCATCCCCAACTGATAAGCCGATACCGGCGAAAATCGGGAGAGAGCAAAAGCCAGTCTTTCCTGTTGTATTTTCCGTTGTCGCAATTCTTCATTGACTTTTCGATCGTAAGCCATAATATCGGCTTCAACCTCCTTGTGCAGCGAATCATGCCGTTCCATTCTGGACCATAGCGCTTCATCCGATAATTCGCCTTCATTATCAGGATTGAATTCTTCATTGTCCCATGTTTTTTCCATATCACGGACAAATTCCTCCCAGCGTTGTTTAGAATACCCATCAATCTGGCTTTCAATCTCGGCCAGCCGCGGGACATGAATAAAATGTGAGGCGGCCATAACTCCCGCGCGGGGGATTATCATAACAAAAACGAGCCAGATAACCAGCGACAGCAGGAAAGAAATCGCTGAATGCCGTGTCAGCGCAGAGATAAAAACACCCAGTACGATAAAAAAAGAAAAGAGCATCATCGACATTACCAGAAAAGAAAATATTTTAAGCCAATGATCAAAGGAAAGCGGAATTTTATAGAGAAGGATGATCAGGAAGCCGAGTAGGATTGGAATTAATATTGGTATCGTCAGACCCAGCCAGGAGCCGATACATTTGCCGATTAAATATTTCGCACGGGTGACGGAATTGGAAAAAACCAGTTTCAGCGTCCCGTCCTCACGTTCGCCGTTTATAGCATTAAAGGTAAAGAGAATCGCGAATAGACTGAGGACGACCTGGACGATAAATGAGAAGTCGATAAAGCGAAAAACGGCGTATATCGGATCATCCGAATAGACACTATGACGCAGTCTGGTACTGCTTTCATCAGTAACGTCGGCCCGTCGGCCGATATCATAATCCAGACCGGCAATAAAAATTTGCATCGGATCCGGGGCACGAAAGACCTTTGTCGACAAATGACCCCAGGACGTCGCATCATGCAGTTCTTGCTCGACCAGTTTGTTCGCGGCGTCGTATCTCTTATTCATCGCCCGATATTCGCGAACTCCGGTGAAAATCGAAAGTAATATCAATATCGAACAAACCGCAAATGTAGCCGTAAACTTCGGGCTGGAAATTATTGCTCGCAGTTCTTTTTGTATTAAAATCTTAAGCATAAGCTGCCTCCGTCATTTTATCTGACATCATATCTTCCGAACGCAATAACCGCACCGGCAAAAAATATCAGGTTGAACATAAATAGTATGCCAATATCAACCGTTGCCGCATTTAGCGCTTCGGTCAGTCCGGGCGGACGATATTTAAAGCCGGGCAATTCATGGGGATCAATTGCCTCCGGTATCGCAGTATGGTCTTCCTCGCCGTTTGCTCCACAGGAAGTCGATTTACGCATTTTTAGAAATCCGCCGGTGTTCATCCCGGTTTTTTCGGTCATAAAATCGGCGAAAGCTGCCTTATAGGTTCGGGCCTCGTCAATAAAATGATTATTAAGACGTAGTGAAGTCCCGGCCAAATATGATGCTGCCAGCGAAAAAGATGTTGCCGGAGAAAGCCGAGCCAGCATAAAAGAGAGACGTTCCTGGACCCTTTGACGATTTTGCCGCTCTTCATTCAGACGATTGGAAAAATCGAGCAGTTTTTGATCACGGACATCGTTTAAGGAATCCATATAGTTGTTAAATTTTGCGACCAAATCCTCGGTAGTTGTTCCTGAGCCTGCTGTAAAATTACTCATGGCATCACTGAATTCATCGCGCAACTGCGAACTCAGGCCGGATTTTTTATAGGCTATTTCATCGACCGAGGGAACAGCCACCGAACGGGCCGCCAGAATTACCGATGTACGCGGGATAATTTGTATACACAAAACCCAAATTACGAGCAAAATTAAAAATGAATTGGCTGTTCTCTCGGTAATCGACGAGATAAAGATCGACAGAGTTAAAAAGGTACCGAAATAAAGCAAACCGGATAAAATTATTATGATTAATTTGAGCCACTCTTCGCTTGACAGGTTGACATTCAGAAGCGGCATCCACAATGTGCCGACCGCCATGGCGGCGACAATTGAAACGGTCAGAGCCAGAAAAGAACCGATTAGTTTTCCGAATATATAAGTTCGGCGGGGGAGGGCATTGGCGAAGGAGAGCCGAAGCGTCCCGCGTTCCTTTTCACCGCTGATTGTATCATAACCTAACAGTATGGCGAATAATGAAAGGATTACCTTAAATATGAATTCGAGATCGATAAATCTGAATATGGCAAAAATCGGGTCCTCGTTATACCGGCTGTCGCGTGTAGTCACTTCGCCTCGACCACGAATATAGGCGGTGCGTCCGATATCATTTGAGACTCCCGAAACCAGTGCGGCCAGAATTTGTGGCGGCAGGAAAATCCGCG
>CAZJLX010000151.1:0-6287 GCA_964546545.1 uncultured Ignavibacteriaceae bacterium
ACCCATGTCTGCGAGATAACCCTTATTCTGAACCAGTGGGTAAATTCCTATAAAAGACTGGTGGTTGGTTATGAGGCTCCGGTTTATATTTCGTGGGGGACACGTAATCGATCAAGTTTGATTCGGGTACCTGATTTTAAAAAGGGTCATGAAAAATCAACCCGAGTCGAACTTCGCTCGCCCGATCCGGGATGCAATCCGTATCTGGCTTTTGCGGTGATGCTGGCGGCTGGTCTGAAAGGTATTGAAGAAAAATATCCACTGCCAAAGCCAATTGAGGACAATATCTTTTTAATGGATACCAAGCGTCGGGATGAGTTGAAAATCGGTTCATTGCCCAATTCGCTGGAAAATGCGGTTAGGGCGATGGAAAAATCAGATTTTGTGCGTGAGGCTTTGGGTGATCATATTTTTGAAACGCTCATCGCCAATAAAAAAGTCGAGTGGGATGCATACCGGATGAATGTATCGAATTATGAGATTGACAAATATCTGCCATTTTTGTGATTTAACCGGTCAGGTATAAATTATAGCGCGCCGACAGAATTTTATCTGTCGGCGAAATTATTTCCGTAACCTGCTATTGATAAATCGTATAATGGATTTATTATTTGTTGCCAAATTGATGAAGATTTTTTTGGAGCGATAGATGCCTTATTGCCGGTCGGATAATATCTGGCTTTATTACGATGATGTCGGTTCGGGAGAAAGTATAATATTTCTGCACGGTTTTTCTCTTGACCGGACAATGTGGTATCCGCAGATAAATTATTTTAAGGATAACTATCGGGTAATAACAGCCGATGCCCGTGGGCACGGGCGCTCCGGGGCACCGTCAACCGGTTATGCCCGTGAGGATCGGGCTCGGGATGTACTTGTTTTGGCCGATTATCTTCATCTGGAGAAATTTCATCTGGTCGGGCTATCGATGGGAGGCGGTGATGCTCTCAGTTTTGCCATCGATTACCCGGACAGGCTTATAACATTGACTTTAGCCGCGACAGTAATCTCCGGCCGAAAACCGCCCAAAAAATTTCGGGATTTCAGGGATGTGGCGCGAGAAAAAGGTGTCGAGCAGGCACGCCGGGAGTGGATAAAAGCATCGCTGACCAATTATGCCAAGAGACAGCCGGAACTTAAAAAGTTTCTGGAAAATATCATGAATGGCTTCAGCGGCGAGCCATGGCGCGACCCGATGATAGGCAAATATGAAAAGAGAGATGATATTGAGTTCGTTTCTCAGGTTAAGATTCCGACACAAATAATGGTCGGCCAGCATGATATCTTTTTCCGACCGCTGGCCGAGGATTTACATAAAAGAATGACCGGTTCCGGATTAGAGATTATCCCCGGGGCCGGGCATATGGTTAATCTTGAGGCGCCTGATAAGTTCAACGAAATTTTAAAGTATTTTTTACAGCAAAATAATAAGTATAATAAGTAATCAAAAGAATTTGATATCAATTATGGATGAAATTGACATTAATGGAATTTTTGATTAGGTTCTGATTCTATGAGTCAGAGGGCTAAAATTGCCGTTTTTATTTCCGGCGGCGGGAGTAATCTTCAATCGCTAATGGATGCCTCAAAAGCCGGCGAATTATCGGCTGATATCGTGCTTGTCGTTTCCAACAAGAAAAAGGCGTATGGCCTGGAACGGGCGCGCGAGGCCGGTATCGATACTTTTGTATATAAGGCAAAAAGCTATCCGTCGCGCGAAGAAGCAGAGATTGATTTGCTGGAAGTTCTTGAAGAGTACGAAGTTGAGTTTATCGCCCTGGCCGGATATTTGCAACTTCTGCCGGTAAGAATCGTTAAAAAATATGCCGGACGGATAACCAATATTCATCCGGCGCTGCTTCCCAAGTATGGCGGCAAGGGGATGTACGGCCACTTTGTTCATGAAGCGGTCCTTGCCGCCGGCGATTCCGAATCGGGGGCGACGGTTCATCTGGTCGATGAAATATATGATAACGGTGATATGATTCTACAGGAAAAAGTCCCGGTTTTACCGGGTGACAATCCTGATACGTTAGCGGCCCGGGTTCTGGAAGTCGAGCACAAAATTTACCATAAAGCGCTGCAAAAATTAATCGAGGAAAAGTCATGATAATGGAAAAAGAAGTTTTAACAACCGAAATAAAAGAATATCCGTTGCATTCGCGCGGCAAAGTTCGTGATGTTTACGACCTGGGCGATAAGTTACTTATCGTGGCGACGGATCGCATATCGGCCTTTGATGTTGTCATGCCCAACGGTATTCCGGGACGAGGTATAGTTTTAAATCAGATGTCGCTTTTCTGGTTTGATTTTCTGAAAGATTCGGTCGAGTCACATCTGGTAACCGGAAATGTAGACGAATATCCGGAAAATCTTAAAAAATATCGCGATATTCTTGAGGGGCGCTCGATGATTGTCATTAAGGCGGAACGACTTGATGTGGAATGTATTGTCCGGGGATATATTTCCGGCTCGATGTGGAAAGAGTTAATGCTGGCACGCAAAAAAGGCAAAAATGAGGTGCATGGTTTTTATTTTCCCCCTGAATTAAAAGAATCGGACAAACTTCCCAAGCCAATTTTTACGCCCTCGACCATAGCCGAAGAGGGGCATGATGAGAATATTTCTTATGAAAAGCTGGTTAAAATGATTGGTGAGAAAAAGGCAATGCTTTGCCGCGATAAGTCGATTGAGATATATTCCAAGGCGGCCGATTATGCCCGTGAAAAAGGGATAATAATTGCGGATACCAAATTTGAGTTTGGATTTTATGATGGTCGGTTTATCGTCATCGATGAGGTTCTCTCGCCCGATTCATCCCGGTTCTGGCCGCTGGATCTTTATAAACCGGGTGGTGGACAACCCTCATTTGACAAACAGTTTATTCGCGATTATCTTGGCACACTTGACTGGGATAAAACTCCTCCGGGGCCCAAATTGCCGGATGAGATTGTTGAGAAATCGGCCGCAAAATATCGAGAAGCGGCTCGAATGCTGATGGGAAAGGAAATATGAGTTTACCAATTAAAATTAAACGGGCACTGATTTCAGTTTATGATAAAACCGCTCTGATAGATCTGGCCAATGCGCTGGCGAAATATGAAATTGAAATCCTTTCGACCGGCGGGACTCTGGCCGCGTTGAAAAAGGAAAGTATTCAGGCGGTATCGGTCTCGACTTTTACCGGGGCGCCCGAAATTCTGGGTGGCCGGGTCAAGACTTTACATCCGAAAATTTATGCCGGTATTCTGGCCCGTCGCGATAATGAAGACGACAACGCCGAATTGTCGCATCAGGAGTATAAACTGATTGATCTGGTTGTCGTGAATCTTTATCCGTTTGAAGAGACGGTGGCCAAAGAGGGTGTGACGGAGGGCGAAATAATCGAAAATATCGATATTGGCGGACCGACCATGATTCGCGCCGCGGCCAAGAATTTCTCGGGTGTGGCGGTAGTGACCAGCCCGTCCGATTATGCCGGAATTATAAAAGAGCTTGAAGAAAACGACGGAGCCTTATCGCTTGAAAGGCGGCGCGATCTGGCGGCCAAAGCTTTCGATAAAACCTATCATTATGATTCTGCAATATCGAAATATTTCCTTGATGGAAAAGAAGAGCCATCCTCTGAGACTGAATTCCCGACGGCGCTGAATCTGAAATATTCGCTTAAGCAGTCGCTGCGGTACGGTGAAAATCCCCATCAGCAGGGTGCCTTTTATGAAGATAAGAGCTTTACCGGCCCAACTCTGGCCAGAGCGGAGGTGCTTGCGGGTAAGCCTCTGTCATACAATAATATCTCCGACCTCGACGCCTGTCTGGATATGCTGTTGGATTTTTCCGAACCGTTTGCGGCGGTGTTAAAACATGCCAATCCATGCGGCGCGGCGACCGGCGAGACAATAGCCGATGCTTATCGTGATGCGCTGGCCTCAGATCCGCTTTCCGCTTTTGGCTCGGTTATCGGATTAAACAAACAGGTCGATATGGCGGCGGCGGAACTGCTTCACAAGACACAGTTTGTCGAATGTATCATCGCTCCCGGTTACGATAATGATGCGCTGGAGATGATGAAAAAGAAAAAAACCAGACGGATTCTGGCCTTGCCGGAAATTGCCAATGGCCGACCCCGGGGAGAAATAGTATACAAATTCGCGCGGGGTGGAGTACTGTATCAGACAAGCGACGATCTTGAAACGGATGCCACTGAATTAAAGACAGTTACCAAAAAAGAGCCGACCGAGCAGGAGATAAAATCACTGCTCTTTGCCTGGAAAATAGTCAAACATACCAAATCAAATGCGATTGTGATTGTCAAAGACAGGGCAACGGTCGGAATCGGGATGGGGCAGACGTCGCGGGTCGATTCATCGTATCTGGCGGTGAAACGAGCCGGCGATCGAGCCAAAGGTGCCACTCTGGCCTCCGATGCTTTTTTCCCGATGCCGGATGGTCTGGAAGTCCCGGCGGCGGCAGGGGTTAGTGCATTTATTCAGCCGGGTGGATCCAAAGGTGATGAAAAAGTAATCGAGGCGGCGGATAAAGCCGGTGTGGCAATGGTGTTTACCGGACACAGGCATTTCAAGCATTAGGAGATTCGCTTTTTTCAAAATATGCTTGCAAGAATGACCTTTAGTGCGTAAATTGCCTATATATTTTATTTTTGATTTGAAAGGCAGGTGTCGTGGGCGAACGGGTTCTGGAAATAGTGGTGCTGTTAATCTCCCGAATCAGGGATCATCAGGGTCAACTCGAAAGCTTTGAGGATATTTCATCATATCTGAAAAGTTATGGATTTACCGATAATGAAATCAGATCAGCCTATTCATGGGTTCTGGAGCAGCTTCAATCTGATTCTCAATTTTTGGTCGATGATGCCTCAAGTGGAAATGCCTTCCGAGTCCTGACCGGTCAGGAACGACGCCATTTTAATACCGACTCGATTGGCTATTTGCTGCAATTGCGCTATCTGGGAATCATTACTGATACACAAATGGAGCAGATATTAGAGAGGGGGGCTTTAATGGGTCCGTCACCGATTGATATGGAACAGATAAAAATCCTTATCGGATCGGTACTCTTTCAGGACGGAAGTCGAATAGAGTATGGAAAACAGCAGATTTATTTCCTTCCATTTGAAGACGGCCCGATGAATTAGCTCCGGCTGATTTTTAGCCAACAATCCTGATGACTCTAAAAAAGAAAAAGATAATTGTCGGCCTGACCGGCGGTATTGCCGCTTATAAAACTCCCAATCTGATTCGTTTGCTGATCAAATCGGATTGCGAGGTGCGGACAATTATGACCCGAGCGGCGACAAAATTTATCACCGAACTGACAATCGAGACAGTCAGTCGCAACCCGGTAGCAATCGAGATTTTTCCCCGAAATCGTTTTGTCGGAACACATCATATCGATATGGCCGAGTGGGCCGACCTGTTTGTCATTGCGCCGGCGACGGCCAATTTTATCGGGAAAGTCGCATCGGGCGTGTGTGATGATCTTTTGACAACCGTCATATGTGCCACCAAAAAGCCGGTTATAATTGTTCCGGCGATGAATCCGGAAATGTATCTTAATCCGATCACCCAAAAGAATATCAAGTTTCTTAAATCGGTCGGGTACCGTTTTATTGATCCGGCGGTGGGCGAGATGGCCTGTGAAGCCGCCGGAATCGGTCGTATGCCGGAACCGGAAGAGCTTTTCAGGCATATAAAATCCTTCTTCGAAAAAAAAAAGTCTCTAAAAAATAAAAAGGTGCTGGTAACGGCCGGTCCCTGTCGGGAACCAATCGATCCGGTCAGATATATCTCCAACCGATCGTCGGGCAAGATGGGTTATGCTCTGGCCGAAGCGGCCTCGGAGGCCGGTGCACAGGTGACGTTGATATCCGGCCCGTCCCGTTTGACCCCGCCACCGGGCATTAAGATCATTCATGTCGAAACAACCGATGAAATGTATCGGGCGGTGGAAAGGGATTTTAAGAAAGCTGATATTCTGATTATGGCGGCGGCTCCCGCTGACTTTAAGGCGGGCAAAAGTCTTTCTCATAAAATAAAAAAGAGCAGTAATAAGAAGCTGGAGCTTGAATTGTTGCCAACAATTGATATATTAAAAACTATCAGTAAGAACAGGAAGGGGAAGTCATCGGACCAAAAAGTAATCGGTTTTGCTCTTGAGACTGAAAATGGTCTTAAAAATGCACGAATCAAGCTCAAAGATAAGGGGCTGGATTTAATCGTCTTAAACAGTTTGGAAGATTTGGTCCCGTTTGATAATGATGAAAACAG
>CAZJLX010000152.1:0-6261 GCA_964546545.1 uncultured Ignavibacteriaceae bacterium
CTTAATTTTTCAAATTTAAATTATTGAATAATTATGGCAACAGAAAAATTACTAACAATTTATTGATAATTAATAAATCATTATCACATTTATAAAAAACAGACTTGAAGTGATTGACAATTTCACTCCATTTTGTAGATTTATCCTGAATTGATAATGACCAAATAAGTGATGTTTAATTTCGTAAATATTAAAACTTGAAAAATAATCTCAAATGAAAGGGTGCAACAATGAACGGAATTTGTCACATCGAAATCCCCTGTACCGATTTTGAAAAAGCGAAAAACTTTTATGGCGGCATTTTTGGCTGGGAAATACAGGTTATTCCGGAGATGGACTATGCCATGTTCAAGGCTCCCGATGGAATCGGTGGCGGTTTTTCCAAACAGCTAAAAGTCTCCGATTCCGGTATCCTCTGTTATATCGAGGTTGAGGACATTGAAGTGGCGCTTAAAAAGGCTGAAAGTGCAGGCGGACAGATTGTCAAAGAAAAAACGCAGATAAGTCCCGAGATTGGCTATTTTGGTATTTTTGCCGATTCGGAAAACAATATTATGGGACTCTGGAGCAAATAAACCGCTGTCTCCAAAATATTTTTTATACCGGCGGGAGTCACTTCACTCCCGCCTTTTTATTTTTTGTTTTTTCATATAAGCTATTTTGCTATAATAAAATATGGATCGCTACTACTCCGATAAACTGGCCGCTGAAAAACTGAAAGAAGTCTATAAAATCGCGCCTCCCGGAATCCGCCAATATATGCAGGCCGAAATCGATCACGTAATTGACATGATTAAACCGACCGATTATGTTCTGGAGATGGGCTGCGGCTACGGACGGGTCATGCAATATCTCTGCCCGAAAGCAGGTTTGGTTGTGGGAAACGATACCGCCTTTTTATCGCTGAAACTGGCCCGGAAGGAATTATCCGCATACAAAAATTATTTTGTCTGTCAGACCGATGCCGCAGACTCCGCCTTTCGGGATAACTGCTTTGATCTCGTTATCTGCATCCAAAACGGCATCTCCGCCTTTAAAGTCGATCAGCCAAAATTGATCACCGAGGGGGTCCGTTTGACAAAACCGGGCGGTATCGTACTCTTCTCATCTTACTCAGAAAAAATCTGGGAAGAACGACTGGACTGGTTTGAAAAACAGGCCGAGGCCGGCCTGCTCGGCGAAATCGATTCGGAAAAAACCGGCAACGGCGTTATTATCTGTAAAGACGGATTTAAAGCGACAACCGTCTCAGCCAATCAATTTGATATTCTAATGCAACAACTCAATCTTATGGCCGAAGTGTACGAAATAGAAAATTCTTCGGTTTTTTGTAAAATTAAAGTTTGACGCTTTTTACATCAGCCAGACCGGACCGACTTTTAGACCCGGTCCGCCCTTATATAAATAGGCTATCAAATATGTAATATCAAAAACATTATATAAGCGATCGGCATTGACATTGGCGCGCCATAACGGTTGCGGCGGCTCGGAGCCACCCTGATACAGCCATTTAATCATATAGGTAATGTCAAAGAGATTAACCGCAAAATCACCGTCGATATCTCCCGGCATATAGTTAAAGGCGACATGTATCGGCCCGTCGCCAACTGCATAACTATATAAATAACTACCGGCCGAATCTATCCGATTGACGTAATTGGTAAACGACCCGGTCAAGCAGGTCGAATCCTGATACGCAGCAACCGTCAGGCAGTTCAGATCGACCTCAATTGGATTGCCGTCGTCGTGATATACTGTGCCGTCGAGGGCATGATACGAGTAAACATAACCTTCCATACTAAATCCGGCCGCGGCAATATAGGCAATATTTTCCGGTCCGATAGAAATCTGCCCTGGTGTGCCGCCCACATCTATAATTTCAATAACCGAATCAGTCGCCACATCAATAATATTCACCTTTCCAAAAACCGAAAAATAATCTCCGGTGCAGACCACATGCAGACGACCGAGTCGATCCAGAGCCATGTACTGCGGATTTAAATCAACATCGATATATCCTCGCAGCGAGTCGCCGACAATATCATAAACCGCGACCCGGCCCGCATCATATTGATAAGTCCCCCAGTCAAAACCAGAACAGGCAATATATGCCTTATCGCCGATTATAGTTATTCCGGCGGGAGACTTTCCGACCTCGGTATATCCGACCGTTGTCCCGGTCAGATAATTGACGCGAGCAACCTGATTGGTCAGCATCAAAGTCACCAGCAGATACTGTTCATCAATAAAATCAATCCAGTACGGATTGCTTGACAATTCCAGATTAATAAAGTTTATCGTCGTTTCACTGTTCAGATTAATCTTTTGTATCTCATCGGTCCCGGAAAGAACAACATAAGCCAGGCTGTCGCGGATAACGATCTGATTGGGATAACAGTAAACATCGGATCCGACCGTTAAAATGTTATTGCTGACAAC
This sequence comes from uncultured Ignavibacteriaceae bacterium, assembly GCA_964546545.1. Taxonomy (GTDB): domain Bacteria; phylum Zixibacteria; class MSB-5A5; order GN15; family PGXB01; genus CAZJLX01. The sequence continues at coordinate 2,440 of CAZJLX010000152.1, forward strand.
ATTCGTCCCAAGATTTATTTTCGACAGCGTTTCGCTGTTTGTATTTAGGACATATGCAAAAGGATCAGCCGCATCTGTTAGAACAGGTATTAACAAAATAAATATTATACTAATTATAGACCGCTTCATTTTATTCTCCAGTATTTTTCCTGTTTTTAATATGGGCATTTTCATTTAATCCGTAACTAATCGTAAAACCGAACTCCCACTCTCGCCCCGGCATCGGATAGTGTGTCATCAGAACATAATCGACATCTCGAACATTATTCAGACGGTAATCAAACTGCAGCTTCCACATCCGGGCGATTTTTAATTCCGCCCCGATTTTAAGGTCATCCAGCCGATAATCCTTATAGTACTTCGTATTCGCTTCCAGTGTGAAAACCGAGTCGACCCAGCGAATATTGTACGAAGCATTTAAAAACATATAATCCATTTTCATCTCCAGCGTCCGCACATAATCGGGTGAAAAAACCAGCCGTTTATTGTACGATGTATGACCCGGCGATTTATTCAAAGCAGTAGTGCGGTTGTTTTGAAACCTGGCCGATATTTTATCCTCGAACAGAGCCAGGCTGATAAAATTCTCGATTCCGGTTATCTGAGCCTTATCGAGGTTGACCGGCCGCCAGACATTCACCGAGGGTTGCCAGACAACCAGATCGCCGATAAAGGAATGAAAATAAGTAATCCCGCCCGAAATATTAAAAATATTTCTGACCGCCTTTAATTCCAGCCCGAGCTCGGAATGTTCCGATTTTTCAGGTCGCAGATCAGGATTGCCGCTCGAGCGCGCATCACCGACCCAGAAAAGAGCGTTTATCGAAGGCAGTCGTGTCGATTTACCATAAGAAGCTCTTATAAAATAGGCCAGCGATTCACCCTTGCTTATAACCAGACCTGCCTTGGGTGAAATAATATTCTCACGGCGACTGTTAACCGTGTCGACCGGCGCAGTCGAATCGCTGCGAGTATTTATATAATCATACCTCAACGAACCGGTCAACACCAGATTATCGGCCAGCAGAATCGATGATATATCAAACCGATATTCATCATGTATAAATAAGGCGCTGTTATCTCGAATAGTCCGACCCATCGACTGAGACGGTCGCAACAAATCGGAATGATATAAAATATCCCGCTTAAACTCCACACCGTAACGAAAGTGATTATCCCGAATCAATATCAGATTATGTCGCGCCCGGATACTAAATAGATCATTAGTATAGCGGCTGTCAAAACCGGTGACAGATTCCCGATCAAAATAATGTTGCCTGTATTGGGAAAAATTAAAATCGACTTCCGCTTTATTATCCGGCGAAAATAAATAAGTCAGACCGGTGCTTAGTACCAGGCGGCGATCAAGCGAACGAGCAATTTCATTTTGCCGACTGGCCCGATCAGGAAGCCCGGCCTCTTTCCGATAATACTGCGTCGACCAGAACAAATCTGCCTTCTCACTTAAATCATACCCGCCATTTAACAGATAACTTTTGGCCTCGGAAAAATTGTTTTTTCGTGTCCCGCTGTAAGATCGCAAATCGGGATAAGAGCTATAATTAAAATCAAAATCTCCATCCGATTCCCGCTGATTATAAACAAACCGGGTAGACAGATGTTTAATATGGATCAGATTTTCACCCAGCAGTTGATATTTTCGACTGTTCCACCGGCCGCCTGATACCGAAAGATTTAATTTTGTATTTTCATGTAATCGGGGCGCCCGGGTGATAATATTGATGACCCCGCCCAGAGCATCAGGGCCGAATTCGGCCGAGGCGCCTCCTTTAAACAGCTCCAGACGTTCGACAATATCCAGCGGAATAAAACTTATATCCGCGACACCATCGGAGGAATTGTTTATCTTCTGTCCATCCAGTAAAATCAGCACCTGTTTCGGATCGGAACCCCTGATTTTGACCCTCGTGGCAGCCGAAGAACTCCCTCTCTGAATCTGCACCCCGCTGATATTGGCCAGCAGATCGCCCAGATCGCGCGCGCCACTTTGTTCTATCTGGTGCCGCATAAGCACTTCGACATTATCGCTTCTCTGTTCCAATCGCTTTTCGCGAACCGAGATTGTCCCCAGATGATATATTTTAGGTTTTAACCTGAAATCATGCCGCTGAGGAATATCATCCACGATCTTTATCTCGGCGACAGATTGCCCTGCGTATCCATCGGCTGAGACTATCGCTTTATATGATCCGGCCGGAATATTCTCAAATTTGAACTCGCCATATTCATTTGAAACAGCGCCATATCCGGTCGCAAACAGATCAATTCTGGCATCGACAACAGGCGTGCCGCTTTCGGCATCAAAAACAGAGCCGCTTAAGCAAACATTCGATTTGCCAAACAGATTTAAAAAACCGAAAAAGCAGCTTAAAACCAATAGCAGGCTAATGGTTTTAAGCTTTGGTTTTCGCCGGATAATTTTTCGAACTCCCGTCGCGTTCGATCTACCATCCCGGCGCAGTGAAATAAAAACTCGCCACATGGCCTGAACTCCGTTTGCTGCCATGGGCGCGGGAAATGCTGGTCCGATCAGCCCGCGCTGACGGCAACAAATGTTTGATAACGATACGGCAGGCCTCCTGGCTTCGGCATCAAACCTCTCAAAAGCGCCTTCCCTGCAATTTTGCAAGTGGCTTTACGCCTTGAAAGTAGCCGTTACAGTAGCGGGGCTGCGACGGTCTTTCACCGTCTTTCCTATTCTCCGTCCACTATAGACGACACCGTATCTATTTCTTTTACGATAATATCTCTTTAGAAAACTGTCAATAAAAAATTCAAATCAATCAACCGTTGACATTTCGGCCAATTTTAATTTATTATCAGATAACAATTTGAATCCGGAGATAAGTCATGGCTGATGAAATAAATGAACTCTGGCCTGAATTAAGCTGGATTAAAGATGAATCCCTCCGTTCAGCAACCAAAGAGACCTGGGCGCTGGCGCTGAAACTCAGCCAGCTGACCATAAAGGATTTGCATGAGATACCATTTACGCTGAAAGCCAAAGATTGTACTGTTTCATTTATGGCGCACAAACGGGCGGTTGTACATCTTTCACGCGAGTGCGCCAACATTATGTCCCACTTTTTCGGCAGCAATCTTCCGATCGATATGGATGTCGTTGTCTCCGGTGCAATTCTGGCCGATGTCGGCAAACTGCTGGAATATGAAAAAGTCGATGGAAAATCAGTCGTTGGTGAATATGGTCGCCATGTGCGGCACCCCTTTTCGGGCGTCGGGCTGGCGATGCAGTGCGGTGTTTCGGATAAAGTTTTGCACATAATTGCGGCCCATGCCGGTGAGGGCGACATGGTCAAACGGACAACCGAGGCCTATATCGTGCATCACACCGATTTTATGAGCTTTTTGCCTTTTATGAATAAGTAAATACTAAATTTATCAGACAGGTTGACAAAATGGGAAAATTCAAACCGAACAAAAAGAAAAAGACCGAGAATTCAAGAACAAATAATATGAATCAAAATTCTGATTCCAAAACCGGTGCCGCCCCTCCTAAAAGAGTCAGCCCGACCTGGATGTTTCTGGCTTTGCTATTTTTGATTTCAACCGTCATCCTCGCTTTTTATTCATATTACATTTACGGCGAAATCAGCAATTACGATTACAATCTCAGCAATTGCGCCCTGGAGATGGATCAAATGACGGTCGAGATGGATGAGATGAAAGTAAAAATGGAAAAAATGCAATATGATCTTGATGCCTCCGGATTTGGCAAGGCGGGCGAATGGCCGTTGAATAATAAATATATTATTGAATTTCAGAAGGCCGGTTTGAAAGACC